>CAZKLH010000008.1:0-16814 GCA_964553595.1 uncultured Gammaproteobacteria bacterium
AGAAAATGCAAAGAGGCCTACGATACAGTCTATTATTTTTATATGTTTTATAAACGGTCTCATCGCTTATATGTCTTGCGTCATGTATGTAGCAGCTTTTTCTCCAAGTTGGACTGCATAATTTGTTCCTCTGTCCCAAGGATATACCTGTTCAATATTGGAAAGATACACATTTGCTAATGGTGTTATGAGAGACGGAATAAATCGTGAATAATTTGTTGGAATGATTGGCTGGGCAAACGGCGCTTTAAAAAGAGTGTAATCAATGAGATGTTTTCTATATTCTGGATTTATCTTTTGTAAAAAAGGATCATAAAGCTCAAGAAGCTCTTTTTTCTCTTTGAGAAAATTTGGGTGATCGATGGGCATATAATTACCTAAATACACGAGGTGTTCGTTGTTGTAATACTTTTTATTCATAAAATTTGTATGTTCAACAATTGCCATAATGGGAGAAGTGCTGTCGGCAACACTCAGCCAGTAGGTATTGTCTTTAAAAAATGGGTTACGCAATCGTAGAATCATATTGGTTGCTCCCAGTCCTTTTAATTTCACTAGTTTTTGTTTGTACGAGTCAGGTAATTGAGGAGTGATTTTTAAGAAAAGAAATGAGGGGAGTGTCACAAGGACTTTGTCGAAAAAATGTTTTTCAATTTTGCCATTTTTGTTTTTTGTCGTGACGGTTATTGCATTATGCTCCTCTATTGAAATAGTCTCGTGTTCGAAAAAAATCGATCCTCCATTTTTTGTAATTACTTGGACAAGATGATTTGCAAACGGAAGGAATCCTTTTTCCGGATAAGCGAGAGATTGTGTTCTTTTTTTTATTCTTGCCCAAAACCATGCGAGCGAAATATCGTTTGCGAAGTTTCCAAATTTATTAACAAGGATTGTTTTCCAGAGCATATTCCATGCCTTTTCTCCCATGAGTTTTGGCATAATTTCGTTGGTTTTATATTTTTCTAATGGCTTCCAGAATGGATTGATTCGTAATATTCCAAGAGTCGCGAGTTGTCGAATTCGTTCAATCGGGGTAAGAAGTGGAAATGTTAATGCAGCTTTTAAAGAAACGAATTTGTAGATATTCCCAAAAACATACCAGTTTGTCTGAGGGGTTTTTATAATAACGTTATGGTTTATTTCTTTTGCAAGATTGAGGATTGCTGTATCGTTGGTAAACCAGTGATGATAGTGTTTTTCCAAAGACCAATCCCATTCTTTTTCTTTATATCCAACTGCGAGGCCACCCGGATTTTGATCTTTTTCAAATATAGTGACCTCGTGCCCATTTTTAACTAATTTATAGGCGGCAGCAAGACCGGTAAATCCCGCGCCAACGATTGCGATTTTCATAGAGATGAGGCAGTTTTCTGGCTGATAAAAAATAGTAGTAATCCAACTGAAATTGCAGCAAAGGCACCAAGCCCAATTGTTTCAACAAGAGAACTTCCCGGTGGCGTTGGCGTTATAACTACTACTGGAGGAATGCTCGGCGCTATAGTAGCAACAGGAATTGTGGGAATTGGTGTTACGACAATCGGCGTTGCAGAAGGGGTTGCTGATTGGTTGACTTCTGTTCCAGCGGCAAAAACAGTAAACGATTGCGTGATGGTTTTTAAAACTCCTGATTGATCCGGAGCAGTTATCGAAATAGTGTGTTGACCCGGAGGAAGATTGTCGGGTGGTTGGTAGACCCACGTACCGTTTGCATCAGCTTTTGCATCTCCTTGAATTTCTGTTGGTGAGTGAATTATCACTTTAACACTCGCTCCTGGAGATGCCGTGCCTTTAAAAAGTGGTTTTTGGTCGGAAAATTCCTCATTTGTATTTGGAACAATAATTTGAGGATTGCCTGTTGGTAAAGTCGTTGTAGTTACTATTGTTGGAAACTGTGATTGTGTTTGTGTCTCTGTGAGAGGGTTCGTGCTGTTCGTAAAATCATAATCTTTTGAAAGAATAACAGCAGGAACAGGATTTGCCTGAGATTCTATAATAGAGACCCTCGATGTGCTATTTGGTCCGTCGATTTGCAAAGTAAGCATATCCGATGGAAAAATGCTAATAGAAGAAGAGAGATCGTTTGTTCGAAGATGTTGCAAATCTATTGAATAGGTTCCATCAGTTTTTAGCAAAGCGGATAGTGTTTGACTGGTATTTTTTTTTAAATAGACGATTCCCTCAGAAACATCAGTTGGAAAAATAACACTCCCTTTTATAACTTTTTCCTCAGATGATACTGATTGTATCGCTGAGGCTGTTGTGACAGTAAACGATTTTCCGTCGTTTGTAAAAATCTGTTGATTGCTCAAAATGGAAAAAGAATAGGGAGTTGCTGGCTGAAGATTTTGCATAGTAATAAAGTGTGCTTTATAAGGATTGGATTTTTCAATTTGTTTGTCTCGATCGTCTAGAATAAGGGTTTGTGTTCCATTGTCCTTCGTCATACTGACTTCTCCGGGTACGCTTGTAGTTGTTACATACGACACGGTAAACGACGTGTCGGAGATATTCGAAATTTGAACGTCTTTTGGTGAATCGTCTTGACTTGCTCTGCTGGTAAAAACTGTTCCTGTTTTGACCAGAGTAGACAAGACGACAAGTCCAGCAATGAGTATAAAAATACCGACAAATGTGGGCATCTTCTTCTCTAGAATATTCCCGTTCATATTATTGAGTGCTTGTTGGTTGTGGTGTTGCCGTTGGTGGTTGTGGTGTTGCCGACGGGGATGCCGAAGGTGCGGTTGTAGGAGTCGGGACTTGGGAAAGTGAACTTGATGGGGTGCTTTGATAGAGCGGTTGAACAACCGATCGTGTTTTTAATTCGTCAAGTGTTTTTGTATCAAATGTTGGGTTTATCGGGGAAACCTCTGTTGTGACCGTTGTTGTGATTGTTGGGGTCACAAGATTATGGTAGATGTTAAATCCAATCCAAAAGAAAGTGAGGACACAAGTTGATATCAGTAAAAAGAGTAAATCTTGTTTTTTCATTTTATATTCCTTGTTGTTGGTAATAAAAAGTTCCGCTCAGATCGAGTTGTTCTGCATAGGTTCCATCTGTTTGTTTTTCTGTAGAGCTTGATAGGGAAAAGTTGTTAAACAAAACAAGACGATCAAACGTCGCTAGTGTTTGTAGGAAATTTATAATATTCGCATGTGATCCTTGTGCTGAAATTGAAAAATCTACTGTTGGAACAGTTGTCGTAGGTGTGGCCTGTGGTGTTGTGTTTGCAATCTCCACCGAAGAAACTTGCATCTTTGTTAAAGATACTCCCGTTGTGTTTGCAATCGCTTGCAGTTGTCCAGTAAAGAAAGGGACACTTGATTTCTCCGGGATGGCTCGAAAAACAACCGGAATATCGTTTTGGATCTGGGCGTATTTGCCCTGAAGTATTCCCAGGTTGGTAATTTTTTGATCAAGCTGTTGGGATACAAGAGTATCGTCTTCGAGCTGCTTTCTTAAGTTTGCTATGGTAGAAAGCGTTGGGTTCATTGCAAAAAAACCAAAAAAGATAAGCGCTAAAAATGTAAACGTGAGGGTTGTAAATGATTCCCGTTTCTCTTTTTCGATATTTGGGAGAAGGTGAAGATATTTATATTTCTGGATTGTATTAATAAGGTTTTGTTGAATTGTCATGATTGCAATCTATTTTAATGCTGCGCTGATACTTACCGAAATTATTGCGCTTGATGTTCTATCTGCAATATTATTAAGACTAACAGAGTCAATTCTTGGATCCTGTTTTAGTTTGTCAAGGAATCCAGAGAGAGATGTGATGAATTGTAGGGTTGCTTCGAGGTTAAGATTTTTTCCGGATACAGAAAGTTTTGTAATAATAAAATCAGGCGGTGCATCTGCGAGGACATCTGAGAGTAATTTTGTCTGGTCGCTTCCTTGATTGTTTATTGTTGCTGCAAATGCTAACCGATTTTGGAGATCTCTGTAGGTTGCTTCATTTGTTTTTAATAACGAAATAATTGTTTGTTTTTGTTTCATTTTATCGTGAAGGTCAACGAGTTGCCTGTCTAGCGTAAACCTATACACGAATGCGGAGAAAGCTACTAATTCAGTAATAATAACAAGCAAGCGACCGGCAGTTAATGCCCATTCAATAAATCTATCAACGATAGTAGCCTCTTTTCGAAGCAAGTTAATAGTGGGCAGTTTATTTCCCATAGTAGACTTAGTGTAAGAAAATTTCGTGGGTTTGTCAAAGGGGGATTTGCTTCCCGGAGATTATTTTTTTGAAGATTTCTTTTTTGTCGGGGTTGGCGTTGCTGGGACTACCATTTTTGCTAGAGAAGATTTAATTCTCGCCGCTTTGTTTTTGTGCACAATACCTAACTTGGCCGCTTTGTCAGCGAGGCTTGAAACTTTTTTTACCAAGTCATCAGATTTGCTCTTTTTTGCTTTTTTTATAAGCTCTTTGAGTGCGTCTTTTACTTTCTTGTTTTGTTTCTCTCTTTTAATGTCTTGGCGAAGCTTTTTCTTCGCAGATTTTATTACTGGCATGGAATCATTTTAGCATGATATACTGTAAATCGCAACTATATGGGCTTTATTAGCAAAAGCTTGTATTTTTTATGCCAAAAGACTTCTTACAAAAAGGCATCAGTTTGCTCATGCGCCGCCAGACAAATATTATTTCGGCAGCGTTTATTATCATGGCTACGGTTGTCTTCTCTCAGGTGTTAGGCCTTGTGAGAGAGCGACTTTTGGTTTCTGTGTTTGGCGCATCAAATACACTTGGAATTTACCTTTTATCTTCAAAATGGCCAGATTTTCTTTTTCAAATCATCATTGTTGGCGCACTTTCTTCGGCGTTTATCCCTGTTTTTTCGGAATTTTTAAGTAAGGGGAGGGAAAAAGAAGCAAACGAAATGGCATCGACTCTCCTCCTTTTTAACCTGCTTATTTTCTTTTGTATTTCTGTTGTTTTGTTTATCTTTGCTGATTTTTTTCTGAGCCTGTTTAATTTAGGCAACGGGTTTAGTCCTGAGCAGGTCATATTGATGGCGAATCTGATGAGAATTATTATTGTCGGGGAGTTGCTTTTTATTATAGGGAGCTTTCTTTCGGCAATTTTGCAGTCCTATAATCATTTTTTTATTCCCGGGATCGCAGCAGCGATGTACAACTTAGGGATTATTCTTGGCATTGTTTTTTTATCTCGTCCATTAGGCATTGCGTCTGCTGCATATGGCGTTGTATTGGGGTCTCTTATTTTTATTTTGGCTCAAATACCGCTTGCGAAAAAAATTGGCTTTTCCTTTTTGCCGAAATTTACGCTTAAAGCGCCAGGAGTTTTAGAAGTTATGAAGCTTATGTGGCCAAGAACGATTTCCATAGGTGTTTTTCAAGCAGGAGTACTTGCGACTGGAGCTTTGTTTTCTTTTCTTTCTGATTCTGGCCGAAATTTTGCGATTTTTAACTATGCACAGACTCTTGCGTTTGCTCCGGTTGCTTTGTTTGGACAAACAATTGCCCAGGCAACATTCCCTGTTCTTTCAAGAGAAAAAGAAAGACTTGAAGATTTCAAGGCAACATTTATAACAAGTTTTAATCAGATGTTATATCTTGTACTTCCCGTATCTGTGCTTATTCTCGTGTTGCGAATTCCTATCGTGCGGTTAGTTTTTGGTGCAAAGCAATTTGATTGGGAAGCAACAGTTTTGACGGGGCGAACACTTGCATTTTTTTCGATCTCAATTTTTGCCCAAGCATTAATCTATTTGGTTTCTCGAGGGTTTTATGCACTTCATGACACAAAGACGCCACTTATTGTTGGCGTGACGACAACGCTTCTCATGCTTTTGTTGGGGTATTTATTTGTTGTTCATTATAAATTTGGCGTTGAGAGTATTGCAATTGCGTATAGTATTGCTGGAATTGTGAATCTTTTTGTGTTGCTTCTTTCGCTTAATAGGCGGTTAGGCGGCTTTCAGAGAATGACATTCCTGCTTCCTATCGGTAAAATTTTCTTAGCAACGTTTTTTACTGGATTTGCGCTGTATGTTCCATTAAAGCTTTTGGATCAGTTGGTGTTTGATACAACATTAACAGTGAATCTCCTGATCCTTACTGGTATTTCGAGTCTTGCAGGGTTTTGTTTGTACGTTTTTTTGACATGGCTATTTAATGTAAAGGAAGCAATGACATTTATTCTTCTGTTTAAAAAGATAGGAAATTGGAGAGAGATTCTTGGAACAAGCGAAGAAGTTATTGAGGGAAATAGAATTGCTCCTTAAAACGCATAAAATCTGCATATGAATCAAGTGAATATTCGAAATTTTGCCATTATTGCTCATGTTGACCATGGGAAGTCAACGCTTGCCGACAGGTTTTTGGAATTAACACACACAATTGCTCAAGACAAGATGCAGGAGCAGTTTTTAGATCAGAATCCGATTAGTCGGGAACGGGGCATAACTATTAAGTTAGCTCCTGTTCGCATGCAATATCTTTATAACGGGACAACATATACGCTTGATCTTATCGATACACCAGGGCATGTTGATTTTTCCTACGAGGTTTCTCGAACGCTCGCTGCGTGCGAGGGCGCAATTTTGCTTGTTGATGCAACGCAGGGAATTCAAGCGCAAACGGTTGCGCATTATCAGACAGCAAGAAAAGAAGGACTTATTCTTATTCCGGTAATTAATAAAATCGACTTGCCAAATGCGCAAGTCGATGTTGTAACACAAGAGCTCATTGAGACATTTGGTTTTTCAAAGGAAGAAATTATCTTAATTTCCGCAAAAACAGGGCAAAATGTGTTGGGACTTCTTGAGACGCTTATTCAAAAACTTCCGTCTCCAAAAGGAGAAGAAGATAAGCCACTCAGAGCCCTTATTTTTGATGCAGTCTACGATGAATACCGTGGAGTTGTTGCGTATGTACGCATTATCGATGGAACAATAAAAACGCATACGAAAGTGAGGTTTTTTCAAAGCGGAGTTAATACAGAAGTAACCGAAGTTGGCTATTTTTCCCCATCGCTCATCAAAGCAGATGTGCTTGCTTGTGGAGAAATTGGTTACATGGTAACGGGAATAAAAAATATGAAACAGTCTCGAGTTGGGGATACAATTATGCTGCAAGAGCAGCCTGTCTTGCCATTGTCTGGGTACACTACGCCAAAACCAATGGTCTTTTTTGGCGTCTATCCAAAAGATGCGCGTCATTTTCCAGTACTTCGGGAGTCGCTTGCAAAATTAACGCTTAACGATACTGCGCTAACCTACTCAGAAGAATATTCTTCGTACTTAGGAAGTGGATTTCGTGTTGGGTTTCTTGGGCTGTTGCACGCAGAAATTGTAAAGGAACGATTACAGCAAGAATTTGGACTAGATTTATTACTCACAAGGCCTCAGGTTTTATATCAAACAGAAAATGGCGTAACACACGAGCCATATATTAAGCTTGTTGTATATACGCCAGCACAATATGTTGGCAATATCCTTTCTTTGTGTCAAAAGAAAAAATCAACACTTATTGATATCTCGTATCACGAACGATACGCGGTGTTAGAATTCAGCATGCCATACAGTATGTTTATTCGGGGTTTGTCTGGAGAAATAAAATCAGTTTCTTCTGGTTTTGCCAGCATTGATTATGAGCCGGATGGATATAAAACGGCAGATGTCGCCACAATTGACATACTTATCAACGAGTCTCCAATAGATGTGCTCTCAGAAACTGTATATAAAGATGAAGCGGTATCTGTTGCAAGGAAAAAAGCAGAAAAACTAAAAGAAACGCTTCCTCGTTTGCAATTTCGTCAAATTATTCAAGGAGTGGTTGAAGGGACAATTGTTGCGCGGTGTGAAATTCCGCCATTTCGAAAAGACGTGCTTGCAAAAATGTCGGGTGGGGATAGAACTAGAAAAGATAAATTGCTTGATAAGCAAAAAAAAGGAAAATCAAGGATGCTCTCGCATGCAAAAATCGACATTCCTCAAGAATCCCTCTTTTCGCTCTTGGAGTAATCTTACGGCAATAATTTTGTCAGTTTTGTAAATGTTCTCCAGAGGAGATAGAGGTCAAGTCCAAGACTTGCGTTTTTTGCATAAAACAAGTCTGTGCGAAATCTTTTTTCGTCCTGTTTTAATTGAGATCCGAAGATTTGGTTTACCCCCGATAATCCCGGTTTGCCTTTGTGGTATGCCTGCGCCCATTGAGAAAATTGTTCTTTCGACCAGACATCTTTTAAGTAGTCAACAACGTATTTTGCAGGTGCACGTATGCCAATAAGAGAAAATGTTCCAAGCATTGTTTGTAATAATTGTGGCAATTCATCAATGTAAAATTTTCTTGTAATAACACCAACCCGAGTGGTCCTCGGATCTTCCCAGGCATTTTTTCCTCTGGCAAATTCTAAAACGTTTATGCCAACGTCTGCGTGGGGCTTCATGCTTCGTAGTTTGATTACTTTAAGGTCGAATGAATCGCCATCATCTTTCTCTGTTTTGCTTGTGGGATCGAGTCTTTTTTGTGAATAGAATATTGGACCACCATCTTCTATTTTTTGCGCAAGTCCAAACATTGCTATCAGCGGTGCAGCGACAATAGTTGCAGGAATACCGACTGCTAAATCTACGGCCCTTTTTTCAGGGCTGTGCATATATTCTTTTCCCTTTTTTTCAGAAATGGCAGTGATTGCTTCTGCGAGCTTCGTGTTTGATCTTCTGAGGTATCTATCAACAGCTTGAATAAACGAACTGTTTTGTGTTGTTTCTGTTTCTTGAAGAGCTATGGATGTATCTTGTGGGGCATTTTGCACATTGGATTCTTTTGGTTGTGCAACCAAACAAAGTGGAACACTATGAAAGTTTTCCGGGTGCGGGTTGTTTGAATACGTTTCTGCACCATTGTTGATAATAAAACCTCCACCAAGGCCTGAATCTGCAAGCGCTGCTTTCCAAGGAGAGTCGTTTGATAATAGAGTATTGACGTCATTTATATATCGTATTGGAAAGATATTATTTTTTAACTCTTTATATTTTGGTGCAACAAAAAACACCTTTTCTGCTGTTTGTAGATACCATGACCAAATATAGTTAGATTCCCCTATTTGTTCGTATACGCCAAAATGTCCCCATTTTTGATTCATAAGATCTTGGTAATTTTCAGATGTCCAAGAATAGAATAGTTGCGCTGCAGGAAGGTGTTGCTCTGTAGCTTCTTTCAATTGGTCTCCATCAACAATAGTTACATTTCCGTTCTCTATAACTAATCCACCAGAGAACTGAGAGCCCAGCGAAGGTTCGAATCCTTCAAATCTATCTACTACCTCTGGACTTCCAAAATTTCTCCCTCCGTCTGATGCGTAATTAATATATCTAGTTTCGTTTGGTTTACCGCTGTAATATTTTCCTCTCACTGGTCCAAGGGGTAATGCAATATGTGGAGATCCGATGTCAGTTTTTCTATTTGGCAGCGTTGCTTTTTGCATCGATGTGTTCCCGTGGGGAAGCTCAACGGCAAAAAGAGTATATTCGCCAAGATTATCGGTCATTGTTATTTCTCTTGTTGCAAAACCAGACACATTCCCTTCGACACCCTCGTGCAGCAAGGGGGCTTGTTCTCTTGCAATGCCATTTCGTATTCCTACAGCTCGCATGAGCATTTTGTCAAACACCTCCGCTACTAGTGCCTGTGCAGGATGAAATGATCGTGCTCTTTCTCTGTGAAACATGAGCGGTATTGTAGATCACTAAGGGTATCTTTTCAATCGATGATTAGAGTGCGAGGAAAAGGAGGCCGCCGATTATAGAAATAATTGCTCCAGCAGCACCGGCTTTTATAAATGTATCTCCAGGACCAGTTGGAGCGATTGTTGGCGTAACAACTATTTGTTGCGGTGGGTTTGTCGTCGAGGATGTCAGCGATGTCGTAGGTGTTAGTGTTGCAGTTGGCGTTCCGGTAAGTTGTGTCGTTGTTGTTCCTCCACCAGAAATTGTTGGAGTTGGTTCTCCTCCGGTGATGGTAATCGATTGTGTGCATGAGTCAGTGCTTGTCGTGCCATTGCTGTCGGTAAGCGTTGCTCTTGCTGTAAATGTTCCAGAACTCGCGTATGTATGAGCAGTCTGCAAGCTTATAGATTTTGTGCCAATACCCCCTCCTTGTGTCACGTCCTGAACTGGTCCGTCGCCAAAATCAAAAGACACTTTACTGATTGTTCCATCAGAATCAGTACCTGTTGCGGTAAATGCAATCGATAAGGGTGCTGTTCCGGTTGTGCTTCTGTCTGCGGTGAAGCTTGCACATACAGGGCCTGGTCCTGGAGTTGTGGATACTGATGTTGCCTCGTTAACCTGGACGTAGGCAGAAGGTGCTGAGCTTAAGACATTTTCTCCTGGTTGATCAGGACAGGGATTGCCAGTAACCCCCTGCTGTTGTCCGCAGTTATAGGAGCCAATGTTTGTATTGTCACTACCAGGTGTTGTATCAAAAGAAATTTGCGCTGGATTTGATGGGTCGGTAATAGCTTTTGCCTCAAAGGTTAGCGTTCCAATTTTTGTTGTGTCTTGAATCAATTTTGTTACATCGGTGCCAGAAATGAGCTCCACAAAAATAGTGCCATCTGTATATGTTGGTCCTTGGAGTACGGTGAGTGCTTCTGTTGGGCAAAAGGCCGATCCGCAACTCGTGTTGGCTGATGATGTCGCAAGCTTCGACGAGTCGTATTTTATGGTGAGTTTTACAAATCCAACAACATTACTGCCAGGATCAATATTGATATCAAGACTAAATGCGCTGCCAACAGTTTGTTGTATAGGGCCAGATCCACTATTTGTTGTTTTTGAAGAAGCAGGCGAAAATAGCACTTGAGTTGCTTTGGCTGCATGACTTCTGGTTTCTTGTTGTTTTTGCACAAAATACACGGTTAGCGGAATCGCCAAAAGCAATACAACAAAAAAACCTAAAAGTAAGAATTTTTTTTGTGAAATAAAATCCATAGAAAACAATCCCGCAACAAGGGATATAGTTATCGTATCGGAGATACTAGGGCATGTCAAGGAGTTGGAATATTCTTATAGGGTATTGACAAACGAATTGGCGTATTGTATAAATTAGCAGTCACTTTTGCTAAGTGATATTTTTTTCTAGATTGTCCTCTGTCCGCAATTACCATATGACAACAAAAAGTAAAACAACGGTTTCGCCACTATTTGATAACGTGCTTGTTAAGCCATTGGATGCCGAAACAAAAACAGCAAGCGGGATTGTCTTGCCAGATACTGCAAAAGAAAAACCACAAACAGGACTTGTTATGGCAATTGGTTCAGGAATTGTGAATGAGCAAGGAAAACTTATTCCTATGGTTGTGAAAATTGGACAAAAAGTCATGTATAAAAAGTGGGGCGGCAACGAAGTAAAAGTAGGAACAGAAGAGTGGATGATTGTAGAACAAAAAGATATTTTAGCAATTGTAGAATAATATGGCAAAACAAATTAAATTTTCAGACGACGCCAGACAATCCTTAGTAAAAGGTGTAAATATCTTGGCAAAAGCGGTCGTCACAACGCTTGGTCCAAAAGGAAGGAACGTCGCATTAGATAAAAAATGGGGCGCACCAAATGTTATCCACGATGGCGTCACTGTTGCAAAAGAAATCGAGCTTGAAGATCCATTTGAAAACATGGGTGCACAGTTGGTAAAAGAAGCAGCAAGCAAAACCAACGATGTTGCAGGAGACGGAACAACCACAGCCACTCTTCTTGCACAGTCAATTATCAACACCGGACTTAAAAATGTCACCGCGGGAGCGAATCCAATGATCCTGAAAGCTGGAATGGAAAAAGCAGTGGATGTTGTGGTAAAAGAAGTTGGAAAAATGGCAAAAACAGTCAAAGACGTTGATGTTGCAAAAGTTGCGACAATCTCAGCACAAGACGTTCGAATTGGAACGCTCATTGCAGATGCATTAACAAAAGTTGGAAAAGATGGCGTTGTCACCGTAGAGGAGGGACAAGGATTAGAGCTTTCTATAGATTACAAAGAGGGCATGGAATTCGATAAAGGATATGCATCCCCTTATTTTGTGACAAATTCAGACCGCATGGAAGCAGAAATTGCAGATCCATACATTCTGATTACTGACAAAAAGATCTCTGCGCTCAACGAATTACTTCCTTTCTTGGAAAATTTAGTAAAAGTTTCAAAAAACCTTGTTATTATTGCTGACGAAATCGATGGAGAAGCATTGGCAACCTTAGTTGTTAATAAGCTTCGAGGAACATTTAATCCACTTGCCATCAAAGCACCAGGATTTGGAGACAGACGAAAAGAAATGCTTGAGGACATAGCCACACTTACCGGTGGAACCGTTATATCGGATGAGACTGGGAGAAAGTTTGAAAGCGTAACGCTTGAGGATTGCGGGAGAGCAGACAAGGTGTGGGCAGATAAAGAAAATGCCAGAATTATTGGTGGAAAAGGCGACAAGACTGCAATTAAAGCTCGCGTTGCACAAATAAGACGAGCAATCGATGAATCAACATCGGATTTTGACAAGGAAAAATTGCAGGAGCGATTGGCAAAGCTTGCAGGTGGCGTTGCTGTTATTAATGTTGGCGCAGCAACAGAAGTAGAATTAAAAGAGAAAAAAGAGCGAGTTAATGATGCAGTTGCTGCAACAAAGGCAGCGCTTGAAGAAGGAATTGTTCCAGGAGGAGGCACCACGCTTTTGAAAGCACGACAAGCATTGCTTTCTCTTCGAGATTCTTTAAAGCTTGCAGACGAAAAAACTGGTGTTGATATTTTGTATCAAGCGTTGGCAGAGCCACTTCGTTGGATTGTGAAAAATGCAGGAGCAGACGAGGGCTGGGTCATGAAAACTGTTGAAGAAAAATATATGAAGGACAAAAAAACGACCGATTTTGGATTCAATGTTATGGTCATGGAATTTGGTTCTATGCTTGATTGGGGAATTGTTGATCCAGCAAAAGTAACACGATCTGCAGTACAAAACGCAGCAAGCGTTGGCATGATGGTATTAACAACAGAGGCACTTGTTACAGACTTACCAGAGAAAAAAGACGCTATGCCAGGTGGTATGCCACCAGGGGGCATGGGCGGAATGGACTACTAAAGAAGATAGATGTAGTGACCTCTTAAATTCTCCAAGTTCCACTCTCGGTCTTCAAGGATAATAAATGATATTGACAATGTTTGAAAAGAGTGACATTATAAATGTAATGGAAGAAACAGCTGGAAATAAGGGATACGGAAAAAGACCGATGTGGCAATGGGTAGTAATCTATTTAATCATTGGATTGGTCGTTTATGGTCTTATTTACTATTTTGTCATAGCGAAAAAGGGTGGAAGCAGTATGTATGGCGGCCAGCCATATCAAGCCCAGCAATCTGTTTCTCCAACTGCAGTGCAGTCTAGTACAGCACCTGCATCTACAAATAATGTGTATATGACAAAAACCGATTCTGCAAAAGGAAACTATTTAACCGACTCTAAAGGAATGACGCTCTATATTTTTGACAAAGATACAGCAGGAGTAAGTAATTGTGAGAATGGATGTTTAAAGACATGGCCCCCATATATACCAAGTCCAGACCAAACAACATTGCCTGAAAATATTTCTATTATTAAACGTTCCGATGGATCAAGCCAATTTGCTTGGAAGAAAATGCCTTTATATTACTATGCATCAGACCAAAAAGCAGGCGACATTACTGGTGATGGCGTTGGTGGAGTCTGGCATTTGATAACCCCTTAAATTCTTCTTATTTCTGTAAACTAAAAAAGGCGAGGAGGCGAACATTGCTATTTTTATTTAAATACGCTTTTCCAAGATATGTATTATTACCAATAGCAACTAATTCATCAACAACATTTCTTACAATCGCTGGGTTTTCTGTAGAATTGTAATCAAGCCGCATAACTTTTATTGGATCTTTTAATCCTTTTTCCAGAGATGTTTTAAAAGGGAATGCAAACATACTGCTTGTGTCTTCTCCGCTAATTTTTTCTTCAAAAAGCGAGCGCAGAGGTGGTATTACGTATGATGGTAATTTATTAATTCCTGTGTGTTTGTTTTTGTCAAACTTTTTCCCATACCAAGGAAGCCATACCTTTGCAATAATGCCGGCAAATGATTCAAGTGGAGTTGTTGGAATTAACTGCAATAGCGCTCCTTTATAAAATCCGTCAAGATCCTTAGCCGGAGTTCCATTTAAGAAGGATTTTTGTAAATCTTTATCCATGCTTGATGAAAGTATAGGGAATTATTATGGATTAAACAAGATATTTGGTGATCTTATTGTCAAAAGAGAAGGGTGTGTGGTATAGTATGATACTTCTAGGTCTAAAACATGAAAAAAGTTCTTCTAATTATTATTCCGCTGTTTCTCATTGCAAGTATTATCGCTGTTGCTTTTTATTTGTCTAACAAAAAGCATGAGCGTGGAGCATTGCAGGTCACTTCTATTCCAAAAAGCACCGTGTATATCGATGGAAAATCTCTTGGGCAAACACCGCTTTGCCGGTGTGATGATGCGACTATGCTTTCGGTTGGAGATTATACGATTAAACTTGTTCCGCAAGATTCTAGTCTCTCGCCTTTTGAAGGAAAAATTACGATTAGTCCATCGGTTTTAACTGTTGTCGATAAAACGTTTGGCAAGGGGGCTGAGTCATCGGGAAGCATTATAACGCTTAGTAAAATTGATGATAAAACGAAAGTGCAACTTTTAATTGTTTCTTTTCCAGACAAAGCAGATGTACAAGTCGATAGTGTTCCGTCTGGTTCAACACCATTACTTTTGGATAACGTTACCGAATCTGACCATGAATTAACGCTTACAAAAAATGGCTATACCGATAAATCCCTTCGGATACGAACCGTTGCAGGGTATAAATTGATTGCAACAGTATTTTTGGGCATTTCTTCTGATCTGAGCAGTACTGCATCAGCAAGCCAGTCGGCAAATCTTTCAGTATCACCGACTGGAACTTCGTCAGCGTCCACTTCAAAATCCACTACCGCAAGCAGTTCTGCTCAGATTATTATTTTAGAAACTCCTACCGGGTTCTTGCGAGTACGAGATGATGCTTCGATTAATGCAGCAGAAATTGGCAGAGTCTTGCCAGATGCGACATTTTCGTTATTAGATGAGAAGGATGGATGGTATGAAATTAAGCTCCCTAATGGCACAACTGGGTGGATAAGTGATCAATACGCGAAGAAACAATAGGGAATTTAGGGAACAATAAGATAGATAATCACAACAACAGATATAATCCAAGCGGCAACAGCTACAATGAGCGGCCTATCTGATAGCAATACTTTTTCTGGGCTTTCTCCCTCATTTTTTTCATAAATATCCTGTAGGTATCGCATCAGTCCATAGACGACAGGAAGTATGGTTATCATAAGCCATTTTCTTTGAAAAAAATCAGGGAGGAATTCAGGCAAAAATAAACCAAGCGAAATCTTAACTCCAGCTGGATTTTCCAGGAATGTGAACAGTGCATAGGAAATAAATGTTGATGTTGCAAAGATAGATGCATACACATCAAGCAACCGTTCCGAGTAATGAGAGAGCGTGTTTCTGATTTTAGCAACGTCAGAAGATTGGTAGGTTGAAACAAGAGTTAATTCAGAACGCCTTTTGCCAACTGCAATAAAAAGAGATAAAGAAATTGTTGTCAACAGAAGCCAGACAGAAATATGGTAGCCACTTGCAAATTCTCCTGCATATACACGAAGAATATAACCTGCTGCAAGGGTCAAGATGTCCATTACTGCAACATTTTTTAAAATCGCAGAATAGGCGATTTGGATAAGCGCATACGAAATTGCGCAAATTGCAAATGCTTTGGTAATAAATGTACTTAAAATGAGTGATCCGACAATTAAAACTACTGCGAGAATTATTGCAGCAAAAAGAGGAATATCTCCTTTCGGGAGAGGACGAAATCGCTTGAATGGGTGTAGTCTGTCTTTTTCTACATCAAATAAATCGTTAATTACATAAATTCCAGAAGAGAGCGTGCAAAAAATAACAAAGGCATAGACTACTTTTTCAAAAACGGAAAGTTGGAAGAGTTGTCCCGTGAAGGTAATTGCAGCAAAGAGTGCAAAATTTTTTATCCATTGTCTTGGTCGTAAGATCCGTATTGCGTTAAACATGTTGGTCATGATTACCAAAGAGAATAATATGTAACGTTAGCAGGATACCAGAAACAATGATGCCAAGCATGACAAGCGCAAACACCTTGCCTGTACTAGAAAGCGTGAGTGCAATTGTCCCCAACAGAGCAGATACTATCCAGTAAGACAATGCAATTTTTCGTTGACTGAAACCAAGCCGAAGGAGAATATGGTGCAGATGTTTGTTGTCGTGCCAAAATGGCGATTTTTTTTCCAAGATTCGTCTTGCAATGGTAAAAATAAAATCTATTAATGGCACTCCCATAACAAGCATTGCCGTTGCCAATTTTGCTCCCGATAACATTGATACGGCAGCCAGCAATACATACACAGAGGTCGCTCCATATCCTGGAAAAATTCTTGCTGGGTAAAAATTAAACAGCAAAAATCCAAGCGCACTTCCCGCAATGATAAAAGAAAGGTGAGCAGCAATAAATGCATTCGGATCTGTAATTGGAAAGCGAAGGCTTAAGATACCAATAGCAATTGCGGAGATTGCAACGATTCCTGGCATTTGTCCATCAACACCTTTACTCCAGTTAAGCATGTTCATGCCCCCAACAATCCAACCCAGCGCGATAATATAAGAAAGAACAATAATTGTATGAAAACCAAAAAAATAAAATGAAACAATAAGTTG
>CAZKLH010000009.1:0-15602 GCA_964553595.1 uncultured Gammaproteobacteria bacterium
TTGTTCTAATTGCTGCAACTGCTGCTTTTCTAGCTTCTCTCATTTTAGAAAGGAATGTGGGATAGGTTGGGTCTCCTCGAAGATATCCTGCTCTCATATTT
This sequence comes from uncultured Gammaproteobacteria bacterium, assembly GCA_964553595.1. GTDB lineage: Bacteria > Patescibacteriota > Microgenomatia > Levybacterales > UBA12049 > CAZKLH01. The sequence continues at coordinate 102 of CAZKLH010000009.1, forward strand.
GCAAATCCAGCTCTTGGACTCACTCCCTTTTGAGCCGAATACTTGCTGATGTCGTCAAGGGCTTGGTCTAGAGCGAGGAGCGCTACGGTCGAAGCGTTGAATATATCTTGGTTTCTATTGTCTTGTGCCCAAGTGTTTGCTGTTGCTATGAGAGGGAGAAAATGCCATGAGTAGAGTTCTTCAACGTATGTTCTGTGAGTGTGTTTCGCGCCCTCGTGGTTGTTTTCAAAGTTGTGAAAATCGCGATACCGGTCAATAGTGCGTTGTCTTAGCATTGGCAGATCAATAGTTCCAGGAGTGGGGACTGTGTCATACTGCGCATGTCCATTCAGACGTGGTGCCCCATTAATGGCAATGTCTTTTCCTGTTCCAATTCGTGGTCCTTGTTCTTGTAGCATATCAGTTGTCATTTTTTAGGCAGTTTAAATAATTAGCGTGTTTTTTGTATTGTTCAAAAAAAGACGCATACTTTATTATATCCTCTTTTTTTGGAGTGTAAATAACACCTTTTGTGACTATCTTTTTATGAAAGGAGCTTAGCCCTTTAAAATTTTCTGGCGCGAATTTGGCAAGAATCGCCGCTCCGAATGGGGAGTGCTCGGTAACGCTAACTGTTTCTAGGGGCATGTTTAATACATCAGAAATCGTTTGTCCCCATAGGTTGTGTTTTGTACCGCCGCCACTTAATATGATTTGTTTTATAGGGAGTCCTACGTTTTTGAACACTTCAAGGCACGTTTTTATAGAATAAGAAACTCCTTCCATGACTGCTTTGGTAAGATGTAGGCGAGTGTGAATGAGAGATAATCCAATGAATGCCCCTTTCATCTCAGAATTAAAAAAAGGTGTTCGTTCGCCAGCGAGAAAAGGAAGAAAAAAGAGTCCTTCGCTTCCTGCTTTGATTTCTTCTGTTCCTTGCAAGAACTTATCAAAAGTTTTATTGCTCTGATCAGTAGCTTTGTCTTTAAGCCATTGGAGGGAAATCCCTGCAGTAAGTGTTGCGGCCATATATAAACCTACTGTATCAATTGCATGGTTTAGGGTATGTAGTCGTTGTTTTTCGTCGATAAGTCCCTTTTTGCCAACAACAAGAAATTGCCCCCCTGTTGATATGGCAATGCTTGCGTTTCCTTCCTCAGTAAGTCCCATTCCAAGAGCAGCCATGCTTTGATCGCTACCGCCAAATACAGGGATACCAATTGGGAGACCTGTATGCTCAGAAACACTTTTTGTAGTGGCTCCATAAGGAGTATGGGTTGGTTCGATTTTTGGAAATAATGCATGGTTGAGATTGAGTTTTTCGATGATGTTTTTTGCCCAGGCGCCCTTTTTGTAGTCATATGCTCCCGTAGCAAGGGCATCTGTGGGCTCGGTTCGTAATATGCCTGTTAACTTGTAGCAAATATAATCTTTTGGAGAAGATACCATATGGATTTTATGGTATGTACTTGAGTCATGCTTCCTTACCCATAGAAGCGACGGGAGGAGAAGTCCAGTAAATAAAGGGTTTCCTGTCGTTTCATAAGAGGTTTTTTTCCCTATTTTTTGTTCAATTTCTTTGACCTCATCTTTTGATCGTTTGTCAAGCCACACGATGGCATTTCCTACTGGTTTTAGGGATTTGTCGTACATAACCAGACCGTGCATTTGGCCAGAGAGTCCAATTCCTTTAGCACTCTTGAGGCTAGTTTTTGAGCTAAGCTCTTTAAGCACAGCAACTGTAAGGTCCCACCACGTAATTGGGCTCTGTTCGGCTTGGTCAGGCTTTGGGGTGATTAGCGGTGACTGTTTTGAGCTGGACGCAATTATTTTGCCATCATCACGCATGACGACCGCTTTTATAACAGAAGTACCAAGGTCAATGCCAATGTATGTATTCATAGGTTTTATATAGGGGAGAAATTTTAATGCAATTGTGCTATTATACTGGATTGTAATAACAATTCTTGACAAGACCTCAGACAAAATCCTGACATCTATTTAGGTTGAAATGCAAAGAAGATACAGTTAGTCTTTTTATCTAGGAGGTGAAAGATTTTTAAATAAGGAGAAGGTGGACGAGCTTGCAGAAAGAAGCGTTTTGATTTTACCGGAGAAGATAATATGTCACTGACACGACAAAATATGGAAACCACAAATAGGACATTGGGCACCGAATTGTTTCGTGATATTGCAAGGATGGATCGAAGACAACTCGATAAGTATGTTCGGCGCGCATTCAATGGAGACAAAGATGCTTCTTTTCTTCCTCTTCCGTTTTGGGAAACGTGGTATGACGTAAAATTGCCTGGCCCATCTTTAAATGGAATTCCGAGCTCAACTCCATCAAGATTTTTTTCGGGAACCCATGATTTAATTGGGGCTATAGCCAGAGGTGTGCGTCGGGTAGGGCAAGTTGGCGAAGAACAGCCAGATTTTGAATATAGAGTTCGATATCGAGATGTGCTTTTCAGCATTTTAGTTGATTGCTCCCAAGAAGAGTCACCAGGCAAGAAAGAAAAAAGGATGGCTGGTTTTGCTGTGGAGGCAGTGTGGTTGTTGCGATCTACAGAATTATTTAATAGGGATTATCCGCGAATGACGGTTGGTAACGGTGGGAAAGAAGGTACTCCAACTTTTCTTGAGGATTCAGCAGAGCTAAGTAGTGACTTGGAAGTAGTAGAGAGAGAAAAGGCAGAGATGATGGAGATGGTCGATTCTTTAATTGGAGATGACAGATTCAAGTTGTCGGGTTTTCGTGAGTTATTTAAAACGAATCCTCATCCTCTATATTTTAATTGAGCACGTAGTAATTGCTACAGGGGAGAAAATTTGGTATATTTATATTATGAATAAGCTTGCATCAAAAATATTTATCGATGGAGGAGTGCCAGAGGAGACAAGGTTGGCAAGTGAGGCATTTCTTGCACATTTTGGCTACCCGCTCGATGGACAAACAACAAACCCTTCGCTTATTGCTAAAAATCTGAAAAGCAAAATAAGTGGCTCCGAAAAATTAACTCCAGAAATGGCAACAGAAGAATATAAAAAGATTGTTCAGGAGATTAGCGCAATGCTTCCTGCTGGATCGGTATCAATTCAGGTATTTGCAAATAACGAAACAAAAGCCGATGAGATGATTTCACAAGCTCATGATAGGATCACCTGGATCCCAAATGGCAGTATTAAATTACCGTGTACAACAGAAGGCTTAAAGGCAGCGGAGGTTATTAGTCGTGATATGCCAATAAACATAACGCTTGTTTTTTCCCAAGCTCAGGCAGCGGCTGTGTACGAGGCAACAAAAGGAACAAAACATTCTGTTTTTATTTCTCCGTTTGTTGGAAGACTTGACGATATTGGGCAGGCTGGAATGCAGATTGTTGCGAATATGCTCAAGATGTATAAATCAGGTGATGGACATGTGGAGGTTTTAACAGCGAGTGTTCGAACACTTGACCATTTATTTTCCGCTTTGCAGTTGCAGTCGCCGATCATAACGATTCCATATAAGCTCTTTTCTCCCTGGCAGCAAGAAGGGTTTGAGACTCCTGATGATCAGTTTGTCTACAATCTTGGAACGTTGGCGCCAATTGTATACAAAGAAGATGTTGTTTTGGGAAAGCCATGGACAGAATATGACCTTCGGCACGAATTAACCGATAAGGGACTTGCTCTTTTTTGGTCTGACTGGACCTCTCTTTTTGAATAGGTTACTGTGAGTTTTTCGGAATATATTTTTCTACGATAGTCCTCGTATCAAACACATGCAATTTTTCGAATATCAATAATAATTGTGTTTTTAACGCTTTTCGTATTGGCTCTTTCTCAGTTTCGGAAAGATGCCAAAGAGTTTTTTTAAATGGGCCTGCGGCTTTCTTGCGCAATTTATACAAAAATTGTTGTTCTGACCAATCATTTTTCCATTCATCTCTAAGGTTTTTCTTTAACCAATCATAAATAGTAGCTTTTAATTCTGTTGGCATCGTGTCGTAGATTGTATTTTGAAATCCTGTTGCAAGGTGAATTTCAAGGGTTTTTGCAGTAACAAATTTGTCAAAAAGATCAATAGGGAGAGTAGATGCTCCATGCTGTACAGCTCCTCCAATTCCGTATTCTTTTCTTGCGATATTTCCTATCTTGCTCAGCACGCTAAAATCTAAGGCAACATTTGCAACAGAGCCATCTGACAGAGGAGTTCCGCCATGACTTGTTCCTGTTTGCACACTGACTTTGCTCATGCCGTTATTTTGGACAAGATTTCCATAGCCTTTCATGAAAGCTTCGAAATCTTCTGTGGTGCTGTTTATTCCTCCAATATGACCAATTTCTCCGCCTATTGAAATCTCGATATTTTTTGGTTGGGCGCCACGAATAGTTTTTGTGAGAGATGCGGTAATTTCGTAATTTGCTTTTTGTTGTGAGCTGGGATCTTTTTGATGAAGATCAACAACCGTAGAAGCATCTATGTCGATATTGTAAAATTGCGCATCGACAGATTCTTGGATAAGAGTCTCAATTCTCTGTATTTCTTTTTCGACATTTTCAAGGTAGCGTTTTGGATTTACCTGGTAATGATCTCCTTGGATAAAAATAGGTCCTTTATATCCTTCTTTTATTGCGCCGGCAAGTACAGATGTTGCAAATTCATCGGGTTTTTGGTTGGTGTAGTCCATTTCGGTTGGGGCAATCTCGAAGATAAATCCTCCTATGTTTTTTTCTATCGCAATTTGAAAAATAAGGCGAGATGTGTCATAGGTGAGCATTTTTAGATTCATCGCAGGAACAGTAAAGCCAGAAATTTGTTCTTTCCCAAATGCCTCATACAGTTTTTGTATAGAAGCGCTATAGATATTTTGAGAGGCAGCAAGTTTGCGAATTGCTTGTCTGCTTTGTATTTTAATTTGTTCGTGTTCTGAAAAAACTGAGGTGTAGACGAGTTTATCTATTATTTCAGATCTTAGCATCTCGGGATCAAGAATTGCTTTTTTTAGTGCCTGCGTTACTTGATTTTCTGTGTCGTACATAGTTATTAAGTATATCATACAAGTTCCAAAAACGTTGTTTGCATGATATACTGCGAGATATCGGTGGTGTTATGAAAAAGTTTCAGATTGTAACTATTGGTGATGTTGTTATTGATGAGTTTTTGACCATGGGAAAAGGAGAAGCTCAATTCCAGGTGAACGCGTCAAGGCAGCAGTTGTGTATTCCATATGGACAGAAAATTCCAGTAGAGAGCTGTAAATTTTTAGTTGGTGGAAATGCCAGCAATGTTGCCGTCGGATTAGCAAGGCTTGGGTTGCGGGTAGCTGTTTGTGCGGAAGTCGGAGATGACGATTTTTCAAAAATGATAGAAAGGATCTTAGTGCAAGAAGGTGTAGTTGTTGATTTGTTTAAGCGAGTTAAAGATTCAAGACCAACATTTAGCATAGGTATTCATTTTAATGAAGACAGAACACTTTTTGTTGAACACATAAAAAAGCAGCATGATTTTGTTTTTGATGGTTTTTCTGCAGAATGGGTGTACCTTACTAGCTTAGGAAAAGATTGGGAAAAGGCGTATGCTTCTGTTGCGTCTTTTGTAAACGAGCAAAAGACGAAGCTTGCTTTTAATCCAGGCTCTTCCCAAGTTAAAGAGGGAATACAGAAAATTGCGCATGTGCTAAAGATAGCTGATTTTTTGTTTATTAACAAAGAAGAAGCGCTTCGTTTAGGAAGCTTAGATAAAAAGACTGCAATAAAAGATTTATTGTCATATCTTAAATCGTTTGGGGCAAAGAATGTTGTTGTTACCGATGGCAAGGGTGGCTCGTTTGCTCTCGATACTGCTGGCATTTTTCATACTGCTGGCATTTTCCCTCAGAGTGTTGTGGAAAAGACGGGGGCAGGAGATGGATATGTAGCAGGATTTTTGTATTGTATTATGCAAGGAGGAAGTTTTGATGATGCAATGAGATGGGGAGGTATTAACGCCGCATCGGTAATTGGTTTTATTGGCGCCCAGGAAGGGCTACTTCATAAAGAAGAAATAGAGAAAGCGTTGTCCTCTCAGTCTATTTGATGCTATGAGCGAAGAACCATTAATTGAAACGACATATCCGATTACTTTTCGAAAAGAAGACACTTCGATTCTAGGACAACACTTGAAAAACAGGCATTCGGTTGTGCTTATTGGCATGAAACGGGTGGGAATTAGCAATTTTTTGCGTTTTTTTCTTTATCACAATGATATTAAAAAAACATTCATAGCAGATGGAAAAAAACACATTTTTATTCCAGTTGATTTGAATGATTTAGTTGAGCGGGAGCTTTTTCCATTTTGGGGATTACTTTTAAAAAGGATTGTAGATGCAGTAAATGAGTCATCAGCTCCTATTCAAGTAAAAAAGGACGTGGAGGCTCTTTTTTTAGATAGTATTCAGTCGCAGGATTTATTTCTTCGTATCGAGAACGTCAGGCGAAGTCTCGTAAAGCTTGTAGACAACAACATCTATCCCACATTATTTCTTCTTCGATTTGACCGCATGAAAGACGTGGTAACGCCCGAATTTTTCTCAAATCTCCAAGGATTAAAAGACGCGACGCACAATAAGCTTTGTTATGTATTTACCAGCTTTCGAGGACTTGATTCGCTTTCGCCAGTAGTATTTCAAAAAGCTTCACTTTCGGTATTTGCGAATAATATGTATATGCAGCCTGCAAAAAAAGAAGATGCAAAGATAATTTACAACACATACAAAAGTCGCTATACGCTTTTTCTGTCTGATGAAGCAGAGAAATCATTTCTTGAGATTGTCGATGGATACGTGCAATATTTACAGCTCGCCCTTATTTTTCTCCATGAGCAAAAGCAGAAAATTACAAGCAAAACTGCGTTATTTGATACTTTGATTACAGACGAGCGTATTAGCTTGCAGTCAGAAGAGCTTTGGGAAAGCTTGAATGTTGAAGAGCAGCGAACGCTTTTAAAAGTAACGCAAGGAAAAGATATTTCAAAAGAAGACAAGGAAGTTGCCAGGTACTTATGGGATACAGGATTGTTTGTTGAAAAAGATGGGAAAAAAGCCTTATTCAGTCCATTATTTGATTATTATGTGAAGAAAAAAGAAGAGCATCCGACAAGCAATCATAGCGTTGAATTTACAAAAAAAGAACATTTGTTATACAGCTTCTTAAAAGGGCATATTGATGAAATTTGCGAACGAGAACAAATTATAGAGGCAGTCTGGCCAGAGGTTGAGGCGTTGGGTATTTCTGATTGGGCGATTGATCGGCTCGTTGCAAGAGTGAGAAGTAAACTTCGTAATCAAAAAAGTGGCATGGAAATACAAACAGTAAGAACAAGAGGATACAAGCTTGTAAATGTTAGAGCCTCTTAGTTGCCTCGGGAATACTTCGGGATATATTCGGGAATTATATTTTCTCGAAACAAAGAGCCTCGTATGATAGAATAAGCGTAGCTGATTTTTATGGATAAAGCATACAATCACAAAGAAGTTGAAGAAAAGATTTACCGACTGTGGGAAGAGAAAGGATATTTTAAGCCAGAGGTCCATCCAGAAGGGAAGCCCTATTGCATTATATTGCCCCCACCAAATGCAAATGGTGATCTTCATTTTGGTCACGCAATGTTTACAATTGAAGATATTCTTATCCGGTATCATCGTATGAAAGGGGAGGCGGCTTTATGGTTGCCAGGTACCGATCATGCAGGAATAGAAACACAGTTTGTTTTTGAAAAAAAACTCAAGCTTGAAGGAAAATCCCGTTTAGATTTTACCAGAGAGCAGCTGTATCAGATGATTTGGGATTTTGTGCAAGCGTCGCATGGAAATATTCAAAAGCAGTTGCGAAGACTTGGATTTTCTTTGGATTGGAGTCGGGAAAAATTTACACTAGACCCAGATATTGTAAAGATTGTTGGTAAAACATTTAAACAGATGCATAGTGATGGGTTGGTGTACCGGGATTATCGCTTGGTTAATTACTGCACGTTTGATGGAACAAGCTTCTCTGATCTAGAAGTTACCTACGAGGAAAAAAAAGCGCCTTTATACTACATGAAGTATGGGCCGTTTACTATTGCGACTGTACGACCAGAAACGAAGTTTCGTGATACAGCATTGGCAGTGAATCCAAAAGACAAACGGTATAAAGATGAAATTGGGAAAACCTACGAAATTCAGGGATTGTTGGGAATAGTTAAGATGAAAATTATTCCTGATGATGAAGTGAATCCGGAGTTTGGAACGGGTATTATGAAAGTAACGCCTGCTCATGATCCGCACGATTTTGAACTTGGCAAAAAAAACAATCTTCCGGTAACCCCAATCATTGGGTTTGATGGAAAAATGGATTTTTCATGGTTTTTAGAACAAAAGGATATTGAGCCGAAGTATCGCGAGAGGGCACAAAGGTATCATGGAAAATATGTTAAGGAAGCACGAAGACTTATAGTTGAAGATCTTAAAGAAGATGGATTGCTTATAAAAACCGATGAAAACTATGCGCATAGGATAGGGCTTTGCTATAAATGCAAAAATGTTTTGGAACCGCTTCCAATGGAGCAGTGGTTTGTAAAAGTGGATTCATTAAGAAAAGAGGCAATTAGTGCGGTGAAAAATGGAAAAATAACAATTCACCCGAAGAATTTTGAAACGTGGTATTTTCAGTGGCTTGAAAATTTGCGCGATTGGAATATTTCAAGACAAGTCGTGTGGGGAATACAAATCCCAGCGTGGAGGTGTCAATCGTGCAAAGAATGGACAGTTACCGATGGAGAAAAACCAAACGAGTGTTTGTCTTGTCAGTCAAAAAACCTTTTACAAGATCAAGATACATTTGACACATGGTTTTCTTCTGGTCAATGGCCGTTTGTTACCTTGCAAACGACAAAGCCTGGCGATTTTGAAAAATTCTATCCAACTGCTGTGATGGAAACAGCATATGATATTTTGCGAGCATGGGTAAGTCGTATGGTGATGTTAGGGTTGTATACAACCAAACAAGCTCCGTTTGCAGACGTGTTGTTTCATGGAATTGTGAACGATCCTTATGGAAAAAAGATGAGCAAGTCAAAAGGGAATGTGGTGAACCCAGTGGAATTAATTGATCAGTATGGCGCAGACGCTGTTCGATTCGCGCTTGTCTATGGAAATGCAACAGGGAACGACCAAGCACTATCGTATCCAAAACTTGATGCAGCAAGAAAGTTTACGAATAAATTGTGGAATATGGCGCGGTTTATAGAGATGCAGAAGGCCACAAGTGGTAAATACCAGGTAGTAAGTATCAAAGAGTTGGAAAAATCGGCAAAAAATGACTCGGACAAAGACATGATTAAAAGAGTACAAGAATTGATCGATAAGACAACAAAAGATCTCAATGGCTATTCGTTTAACTATGCAGCAGAAGCATTATATGAGTTTGTGTGGCACATTTTTGCCGATAAGTATATTGAAGATGTAAAACAGAGAATTGATGAGAATTCTCTAATGATTCTTGAATCATTATTCACGATTTTGCTCACCTTGCTGCATCCGTTTATCCCATTTGTTACCGAGGAAATTTATCAACGGTTAGGAAATACGGGGTCTTTGATTATTAAACAATGGCCGAAAGAGGGAAGTCATGAGTAGTATTGCATGGAAATCAAAGCCTCCGCTATTTTTTGCGTATAAAAAAAAGAAGCAAGCAAAAATGATTCAAACTGCTCAATTTATTTATCAAATAGGCGATTCGCCAAATCTTCGACGACCATCAAAGCCTGTTCCAATTGCAGCTATTAAAACTTCTGATTTTCAAAAGAAAACAACATATCTTAAAAAATGTATGCTTCAGTATAGAAAAATAACTGGGTTTGGCAGAGGGATTACTGCAGTTCAAGTTGGAATACCAGAAAGATTTTCTGTGATTTATATGCCAGAGAGAAAAGAAGAGTTGCTTGTTATTATCAATCCTCAAGTTCTTGATGTATCAAAAAAGCGATTATTATACCCAGAAATGTGTATGAGCGCGAATCCACTTATTGCAGAGGTCGCGAGGCCTTCCTGGATATCCTTTTTTTATTATGATGAGCACGGAGAGAAGCAGATTTGGAACACGAAAGATATTGATAGAAAGGAGAAAATGTATAACCGCGTTTTTCAACACGAAATTGATCATATGGATGGAATAATTAATATTGATAAGGTTCTATCAAAAAATTTATTCTTCGAATCGGATCCAGCGTTTTATGAAAAAGCAACATTTAAACAAGCTTAATCTTGTTTTCCCGAACAATAACCGAATTATTTCCGAGCAGCTTGTGTTATTAAAACAAGCATTGCATTCTGGGAAGGTTATTTTAGTACAACGGTTCAAGATATTCTTTTTTGTGTTATTTGGTTTTTTTATTGTGTTGCCACTTCTCATTCTTACTGCATTAACGATTCTGAATCTTAAGAATGATCAGCAAAAAAAAGATAGAGCAATGATTGAGCGCCAAAAAGTTATGGACAAGATTACATATTGGCAGCATGTCGCAGATGCTCATAAAGAATATAGAGATGCATATTTTGTGCTTGCAGCGCTGGAGTATCAAGTAAAAGATTTTTCAAAAGCGTGGAGTTATGTCCAGAAATGTTTGGTGCTTGACCCAAACTATCAGCAGGGGAGGAATTTAGAGAAAATAATAAGTGAGAAGTTGTAGGTCGTAAAAGGATTTATTTGCTTTCTTCTTTTGCAGCGGCTGGCGGCACGGCTTTTACTTCTTCTTTTGTCTGCATTTTTTGCTCTTCTGGTTTTGCTTCGCTTCCATCTGCTGGTGTGGCCTCAGTTGAAGCTTCTGTTTCGGCTTTCGCCGCTTCTTGTGCTGCTGCATCAGCGGCTGCTTGTTCGGCTGCTTCTTTAGAAACCAACTCGGAGATTTTTGCAACAACTTGCGATGGATCGGTAAGAACAGTTACTCCATTTGGTGCCTTAAGGTCCGCAACAGTAATTTGTTGATCAACTGCTTCAAGATTTTCGACATGCACCTCGATATTTTCTGGAAGATCTGCTGGAAGCGCTTCGACTTCGACTTCTGAAGCTGGTTGTAGTAAGATGCCGATTTTTTCAGTGACTGCTTTTGGTTCGCCAACGACAATGAGTGGTACCATTGTTTTTACTTTTTCTTTCAGGTTGACCTGGAAAAAATCTGCATGAATAGGAAGTTGAGTTAAATAATCGCGTTGTACGTTGTGAATAAGCGAAGGACGTATTTCTCCTTCAACCGATACATCAACAAGTCCTGTTTCGCCGACTTCTTTAAAAATTGCATCAAATACGTCTTGTTTTACTTGAACAGCGAGTGATTTGATTTCTTTACCGTAAATGTTTGCTGGAAGAATTCCTTCGTTTCGGAGCTTTTTTACTTTTTTTCCAACGATAGTGCGTTTTTCAACTTCGAGCTTTGGTTTTTTGTTCATGGAAGCTATTATACAGGAAAAGAGAACATCCCACAAGCCGCAGGTGTTGCTATTATTGCTATAATGAGAAACTGATGAGGATTTTGGGAATTGATCCAGGAATTGCGCGGGTTGGGTGGGGAATTATCGACCACAAGGGGAGTACTGTGACTGCTGTTTCCTATGATTGCATCGAAACAAAAGCGACTCTTGATACTCCTTTGCGTCTTTTGCAAATTTATGAAGCCATAACGCGTATTGTTACTGTAAACAAGCCAGAAGTCCTTGTTGTTGAAGAGTTATTTTTTAATACCAATGCAAAAACTGCATTTATTGTTGGGCAAGCTAGGGGAATTATACTTTTGGCAGGTGCGGTAAGTGGCATGCGAATTGCAGTGTACACGCCATTACAAGTAAAAATGGCACTTACTGGATATGGGAGAGCGGAGAAGGCTCAAATAGGGAAAATGGTGCAATCGGTATTACGTTTAAAAACTATTCCAAAACCAGATGATACTGCGGACGCTCTTGCAGTTGCATTAACGCACGCGTTTTCAAGAAAACTTGCCATGTCTACTCGTATGTTATAATCAGAGCACTTCTCCCTATGATTGCAAGTGTTAACGGAAAAATTTCTGTATTGAGCAGTCCCTATGTTATCGTTGATGTTTCTGGCGTTGGATACAAAGTGCTTATCTCCAGTGATCTTTTCTCAAAACTTTCTTTGGATAAACCAATAAAATTATTTACCTATACACATGTCAGAGACGACGCGTTAGACCTCTTTGGATTTTTGGATTTGTTGGAATTGCAGCTATTTGAAAAACTTATTGGTGTATCTGGTGTTGGGCCAAAAACAGCAATGGCAATTTTTTCCTCGGGCAATAAAGATTCCATTATTCGAGCAATTACAACAGCCGACGTTTCGTTTTTTAGTAAAATTCCACGGCTTGGCAAAAAAAATGCGCAGAAAATTATTATTGAGCTCAAAGAAAAGCTCGGATCGTTTAGTGAGTTGGATCTTTCTGGAAAAGAAAGTAAAGAACAGGGTGATGTTGTTGAAGCTCTGAAGGTTTTTGGTTTTACAACCCAAGAGCCACAAAGAGCATTGCATGAAATAAAAGGGAAAGGTGAAACATCTGCAGAAAAAATAAAACTTGCCTTAAAATATTTAGGAAAATAATTCATGACAGACGCAAAAAAAACAAAAAAAAAGGGGGAAGAGGTAATTGTTGAAGATGAAGTTGTGTTTACATCACTTCGGGCGAAACGGTGGGAGGAGTTTCATGGACAGGAGAACATAAAAACCTCTTTACATATTGCTATCGATGCGGCAAAACAGCGAAAAGAAGCTTTAGAGCACGTGCTATTTTATGGCCCACCCGGGCTTGGAAAGACAACCCTCGCCCATTTACTGGCAAAAGAAATGGGAAGCAACATACGGGTAACCTCTGGCCCAGCGATTGAAAGATCTGGTGATTTAGCCTCAATCTTAACCAATCTTGAAAAAGGAGACGTGTTGTTTATCGACGAAATTCATCGTCTCAATAAGGTTGTTGAGGAGACGTTGTATCCGGCAATGGAGGATTATGCACTGGATATTATTATTGGCAAAGGACCATCGGCAAGAACGCTTCGCTTGGATTTACCACAATTTACTATTGTCGGCGCGACGACGCGAATTGGGCTTTTATCTTCACCGCTTCGGGACAGGTTTGGCGTTATGCACCGTTTGACTTTTTATAAAGAGAAAGACCTCGAAACAATTATTAAACGAGCTGCAGAAAAACTTGCCGTTTCGATTGATGAAGAAAGCATACGAGAAATCGCAAAGCGGGGAAGAGGGACGCCGCGAATTGCCTTAAAGTTTTTAAAGCGCGCAAGAGATTATGCCGCTGTAAAAGGAAAAGGAGTTGTAACAAAAGAATTAGCTTCCCAAGCCCTCTCTCTTTTGGAGGTTGACGGGGTTGGGCTGGACAGTGCTGACCGAAGATTGTTACAGGCAATTATTCAAAAGCATAACGGGGGACCTGTTGGCATAGAAACGTTAGCAGCAAGTATTGCGGAAGACATAGGAACAATAGAAGAGGTGGTCGAACCGTATCTCCTGCAGCTTGGATTTTTAAAACGAACACCACGGGGGAGAGTTGCTACGAAAATTGCCTACGAACATTTAGGACTTCCTTTCCCTCATGAATTAAAAGAACAACAAAAACTCTTGTAGTCGCTTAGAGCGAAAGGTGAAAAATATTCTGAAAAAATGGAATGGTAGTAATAGCTATTTGTAAAAGAAGTGTTGCAAGTATGCCAAAAACAAGAAGCTTATTTACGCGAAGTAACGATTGCCCGCGGACAAAAAATGCAATCATCAAGTGAAGGAAAATTAGTAGGTTGAATGTTATTGTTCGAGCAGCGATTTCTGGAGTTTTTGTGAGTAAAAAAGAAAAGAGAATCAATAAGAAGGCGGCGAGTCCAAATCCAAAACTCGCAATAAAAATAATTCGTTGTTTGGTTAAGATTGGTGATGATGGGTCTCTTGGCTTTTCCAAAAGTTGATTTGGATTTTTGGTATCACTTGCCAAGGCAAGTGCTGGGAGACCGTCGGTTACTAAATTAATCCATAAAATTTGCGTTGGCAGCAGAGGAGCAGGAAGACCAAGTACTGTTGCTGCAAAAACAAGCGAAAGCTCTGCAAGATTTCCGGTTAAAAGATACATGATTGCTTTGATAATATTGTTGTAGATAGTTCTTCCTTCTTCGATTGCGTGGACGAGTGTTGAAAAATTATCGTCGGTTAAAACAATAGCCGCAGCTTCTTTTGCAACTTCGGTTCCTGTATCTCCCATAGCAACACCAACATCTGCCCTTCTTAGTGCAAGGGCATCATTTACTCCGTCTCCCGTGACGCCAACGATATATCCTTGGCTTTTGAACAGTTCAACGAGTCGCAGTTTGTCTTCTGGTTGGCTCCTCGCAAAGATTCGTATCGTATTTATTTTTTTAAGCAGTGCTTTGTCTGAGAGGCGAGCAAGAGCTTCGCCTGTGATTACTTCGTCGTTTTTTTCTAATAAACCGATTTCTTTTGCGATTGCCATAGCAGTTGGCTCGCTGTCGCCAGTTACCATAACTGTTTTAATACCAGCCTTTTTTGCACTCTCGATGGCCAGTTTCACTTCTGGTCGTGGAGGATCATACAATCCCAATAAGCCTAAAAAGATAAGATTATTTTCGAGATGATCTCTGTCTTGACCGAGGTGTTTTTCTTCTTTTTGTGCAAACGCAATAACCCTTAGGCCCTCTTTTGCAAATTGTTCAAAGTTGCTATCGATTTGCTTTCTTTGTGTTTTTGAAAGGTTACATCTTGTCAGAATCGTTTCTGGCGCGCCTCGTACAGACACAAATATTTTCTCTTCTGTTTTATACACCGTGGTTATTGTTTTTGTTTGTGGGTCAAAGACATATTCATCAAGTATTTTTTTGTTTTTCTCTCTATTGTTTTCGTCGATGTAATCTTTTGCAAAAAGAAGTAATGCGCCATCTGTTCTATCTCCGACAATCTCAATTTCTCCCTTGTCTTTTGGAATAAGAAGCGCAGTGTTTCCTAAAATGCACGATGACACAAGCTTTGAGAAATCATTTTTTGTTTTTGTCCAGAATTTTTTTACGCGCATTGAATTTTGTGTAAGGGTTCCGGTTTTATCGACTAAAATTATTCCAACCGAACCAAGAGTTTCAACTGCCTGCATCTTTCTCACGATTGCGTTTCGTTTTGCCATCTGACTCGTGCCAATTGCCAGAGAGATGGTGATCACTGCGGGGAGACTTTCGGGGATTGCTGCAATACCAATGCTTATTGCGAGCAGAACCATCGGAAAGAGCATACGATGCTGCATGATGCCTATGGGAATGAGCGACAAAGAAATAAGAAGTGCAATGACAGAAAGCACTTTACCAAGTGAATCAAGCTGTTTTTGCAAAGGGGTTTCTTCGGAATCAAGCGTTGCGAGTGTTTTTGCAATTGTTCCAAGTCTGGTTTTGTCTCCCGTTTGAGAAAGCAGTATGTGACCTTTTCCTTTTACAACAAGTGTGCCAC
>CAZKLH010000010.1:0-15395 GCA_964553595.1 uncultured Gammaproteobacteria bacterium
CGATTTTTTAACTGCAGGCACGAAAAATAGGGAGAATGTGCTCGCTGTGTTTACTTGTTTTGGCCCGGGAGACGAAAAAAGACTCATACTTTTTGCTCCGTTAAAGCGCAGTATTCCCGTTTCTCTATATCAGAAAAATTTAGCAACGAACACATAGAAAAGTGACGAGTATTTGATTTTTGTTCTAGTTTGTGATATAAATACAAACCTGAATCAGGTTTTTGAGCATATGGCAAAAAAGAGAAAAAAAATAGTAGTCAAAAAGGCCCAAGAGATGGCTGCTCCTCCAGCGTCATCCATGGAAAAAAAGTATATTCAGGCAGCGATTGGCTTTTTCTTGGTTATCGCAATTGGCTCGTTTCTTTTTCAGACACTTAAAGGAGGGGTTCATCCACAAGCACTTCATACGCAAAATATAATTAGCCCAATTCCTTTGCATGCTGCAACGTCCGAGTCTGTGTCACCGTCTATTACGCCAACTCAAGTAACGGTTAAAAGCACTGGAACTCAGGCCGCGAGTACAAAAAGTGCAGTGCTTATCACAAAAGATGTGATTCCTACGTCTCCATCTGCTACGACATCGGCCTTGGTAAAAAAACTTCCATTTACAAAATCAGAGCCTTTCTTGTATTCAGTAAGAGAGGGAGATAGTGTTGCTAGTATTGGAACTACTTTCTGTGACGATCCAAGAGCATATTTGCAGATAATTGAAGAAAACAATCTTATTTACCCCTATATTCTTCAAGTCGGTGATCAACTCGTAATCTCCTGCAGATAAAATTTCTCCAAAGCTAATTCTTATTTGTGTTTCTATTTCAGCTTATTTGTGCGCTCGAGAGGAGTCGAACCTCCAACCGTCACGTCCGAAGCGTGATGCTCTATCCATTAAGCTACGAGCGCAAGCAAACTCATTGTATCAAACCTACTTTTTGAATGCAAAACAGCACTTGCAAAATACAGTACTTTTTCTGTTATAGTAGATAAGGAACATCTTTTTAAATAGGATGGGTACTGTGCGTTATAAAATACCAATTGTTGTTTTCTTTGTAGCTGTGCTGCTCTTTTTTGTGCCAGCGTGCAGTGCGTCGACACTTTATTTTTACCCCATTCGTAAAGCTATTCCTCTTGGACAAGCTCAGCAAGTTCAATTGCGCCTAGACACAAACGGAGAGCAGGTTAACGCATTCTCTGCATTTATTACCTATCCTGCAAATCTCATTGATGTGTCTTTGGTTGGTGGATCCGATGCGTTTTCGATTGTTGCAGAGCAGTCGGTATCAGCCGGTATGATAAAACTAACCAGAGGAAGTGTTGCTCCTGTTACTGGTGATGTGCTTTTAGAAACACTTTCTGTGTCCGGGATACATGTGGGCGAGGCGAAAATGGTTTTTGCCAATGGTTCTGCAGCGCCAAGGTTTTCAGACAGCTCGGATTCTTTATCTCTTTCAAGGAGTATCGGTGGCTATTATACGGTAACGGGATACAAATCTAAAATCTCAAAAGGAGAAGAAATTAACACCTGGGAGACAAAACAGCCTGTTATTTGGCGCCTCTTACAAATGCTACAAAAACTCAAGTAAATAGTCCTATAGTTTGACATTGAGAGATTTTTCTGGTATACTTTAAAGCACATGACAAAGCTTTCTCTATATTTTTTCTTCTCTTTTGCGCTGTTTCTCTTTCTGACTCTTTCAAAAGAGGCATATGCATCTATTTTGTATCTAATTCCAAACTCAAAAACACTTTCAGCTGGAGACACCGTGCCTGTTTTAATTAAGCTTAATACGCAGGGGGAAGAAATTAACGCAGTTTCTGCGCATATTGCCTATCCAATAGATCTTCTTGATGTTGTTTCGATTGCTCCCAGCTCTGTTTTTCCTATTGTTGCCGAACAGACCACAAATAATGGAGTCATTAAAATTACAAGAGGAAGTATAGCGCAAGTAACTGGCGATATTGATGTTGCAACAGTAACGTTTGTGGCAAAATCCGCTGGTTCTTCTGCAGCTATCTTGACCTTCCAACAGGGTTCTGCTGCTCCAAGATTTTCTAATAGTACCGATTCTTTGGACCTTTCAAGAAGTATAGGGAGCATTTTTACTATTAATCAATCGAATTCAGCTCAAACATTAGGCACGGAATCCGCACAAATCACATCCGCTCCGCCTGTTGTGCCAGCGACAAACAGTGGTATAAACAATACTATGGTGGTAACCAGTAAAACACTTAGTATAGAAAGTATTGTTTCTTTTGTTGTTCACCTTTTTTCTTTTTAATCACTCTCAACCGCTAAGGGGATAGAAATAAGTAATTAGAAGTTTACGAAGTAGATAATATTTGCGTTCTTCTGTAACTCAGCAAGCCATGCCTGGAATTTCTGTGAAAGTTTTTGTTGTTTAATTTGATCTTTTACATTATTTTTCATCTCTGCAGATATTGATCCTTCTGGAAAAGATTCTTTATTTGCTTGGATATATGCATCGACCTCTTTATCAGAAACTTGAATATCGCTCCCTAACATTTTCTCAACAAGTTTTTGAGTTTTAATCTGATCGATAAGATCTGCTTTTGTCATATTCCTTGATACAAGGAGTTGATCGAGTCTTTGTCCTTGTTTTGCCAAGCTATCGTTTATTTTTTTAATTTCATCGTTTATTTCTTTGTCAGAAACTGTCACATTTTTCTTTTGTGCTTCCTGCAAAATGAGCGCTTTTGTTACCAATGAATTAAGTGTTTGCTTTCCGCCTTGTTTTTCTAATTCTTGAACAAGGGCAAGGTGTGTAATTGGTTGTCCGTTAACAATCGCTGCAACGAATAATCCTCTAAAAAAATAAGCTATTCCTAAAAGAATGACCAGGACAATAATTATAGAAACTAATGGTTTTGGGAGATTAACAGATGATTTATTTTGTATGGAGTTTTTTGCAACAAGGTTTTCTTGTAACATTTCCTCTTTTGCCTTAGTTTTTCTCGCTAATTTTCTTGGCATGGAAGTTATTATATAGAAAAATTTTAGTTTTACAAGAGGCAAAATTATTCAGTTTTGTATTTTGTTAAATCAAATGAGGTTCTATGCTCTTTGCATAATCCATGAGTTTTTATTGCTTTTCTATGTTTTTCTGTTCCATATCCTTTGTTTTGTAAAAAGCTGTAAACAGGAAATTTAATATGAAGTTTGTCCATCTGTGAATCTCTATAGGTTTTTGCAATAATAGATGCTGCTGCAATCGAAACAGATTTTTGATCGCCTTTTATTATTGCTTTTTGGTTTTTTAACCCAATACCTCTTATATATTTTATTTCAAACCCATCAATTAAAATAAATATTTTTTGCCCTTTTAAATTTTGTCTAATTTGAGAAATTGCTCTGCGGAATGCCATTTCGGTCGCTTTACCAATACCGATTTTATTAATTACCCTAACAGAAACTTGGGAGATTGCAAACCCAGTGGCATGTCTCTTAATAAGAGGAGTCAGTGTTTCTCTTGTTATTGCACTGAGCTTTTTTGAATCGTTTATTTTGTCCAGTTTTTTTGGAAGAGTTTTGTGGTTTTTAAAAACTACCGCACCAACAACAACTGGCCCTGCAAATGCTCCCCTACCAACCTCATCTAGACCAACAACATATGAAACTCCTTTTTTCCATACTGTTTCTTCTTCAGAAAATGTTGGCTTGGTCATGTCACAGATCTTGTCCGTCAGAGAGCTCCAGAGGATTTTCCAATCCTTTTATTTGTGGAATTATTCCTCCGATTATTCCTTTCAGATCTCCATGCATGCCATAGGTGTTGTCTATAACCATGCGAATATTCTTTTCATCTCTCGCCCATTTGTTGGTAAAATATCTCTTTTCTTTTTCAATCTCCTCTTGCATATTGGTAAATGCTTCAATGATTGCTTCCATTCTGTGTTTAAATTCAGTTCCCGATAAGTATCCATACAACATTTCCATTTTTTGATCTTTTGCCTGTACAGAATTTTTTACATAAAAAAGTTGAATCAATTTTGCGCGCAACGTGTCTGCAAGCGGAACAACAAAGGAACGTTGTGTCACCCAGATATTATTTCGAAATCCAGCAATTTTCATATTATTTGGCAAAACTTCCGAAACAAGTACTGCTTCCTCTGCCTTAATAACACGTTGATCGTTTTTTAATTTAGTAATCCACGATTCACTCCATGTTTTTGTGTTTTTTAACTCCCACAAAATTTTCCCAGCGTAATTACCGTTGCTATCCCAGACTTCTTGAATAGTATCTCCTCCTTTTATACCTTTCCCAATGGGAGCAATTTTATCGTTTGGATACTGCGAGGCAATGAGTTGTTCAAATTCAAGTTCGAATGCCTCCCCTTGCGTTTGCTGCGATCCCTGTTGCAGTTTTCGTCTCATGTCTTCCACCTCTTTGAGTGCATCTTGGAGTTGCTTGTCTTTTTCTATGATTTTTAAGTGTTGTTCTTCTTCTGCTTTTTTCTGAGCATCAACTCTAATTTTTCCTTCTTCTTCTGCCAACTTTTTTTGCATGTCGATTTTGGCTTCGTCGCGTTGCTTTTTCGATTCCCGCAATTCTTCACTTAACATACTTATTTGTTCTATAAGTTTTTCAATCCGCTTTTCCTTAGATGCTGCATCTTCTTGTGAGAGTTTTATTTGATGCGCAAATTCCTCTTTAATTTTCTTTTGAGATTGCTCAAATGCAGATTTTTTTACCTCTTCTAATTCAACTTGAAATTTTTGGCGTTCTTTTGCAACAATGTCTTTTTCAACCTGATCTTTAAATGCTTCAGTAATTTCAACAGGATGTTTGCAGTTTGGACAAATAATCGTATTCATAGTGTGGAGGAGTCAATAATACAGGGAATAAAAAGCTAATGCAAGCCGTAGGTGGTGAGTTTGACAGCTACTGGTGGATTTGTTAGCATCAGGTGAGCATGAAAAGTTTGGCGCGTCGGGTATTGATAGATTCTTTTTCACTTTTTCTTACGGCACAAGTTATCGCAGGTCTTAAAATTTCTAACCAATTAACAACATTGCTTTTTGCAGGAGCTGTTTTTTCTCTGCTTTCTCTTATTATCAAGCCAATTCTCAAAATTATCACACTGCCCCTTACTCTTATAACATTTGGAGCATTTTCATTTGTATTAAATGCAATCATGTTATACTTGCTTACGCTTTTTGTTCCACAAATTCAAATTACTGCATTTGTTTTTCCAGGCATTAATCTTGCAGGCTTTATTATTCCAAGGATTGCTTTTTCTCTGTTTTTTGCGTATATTGTGTCGTCTGTTCTCTTATCGTTTATTGCATCGTTTCTTGAATGGTTAAGGAAGTAAATATGAAAGAAAAAAATATTGTGTGTTTAGGTGGCGGCATTGGGACAGTTAATCTTATTAAAGGATTAAAAGATAAAGGAAATATTACTGTTATTGTTTCCATGGCAGATGAGGGTGGGTCGGCTGGAAGATTGCGACGGTTGTACAATATGCTTCCTCCGGGAGATCTGGTTTCTTGCATGACAGCGCTTTCAAATAGTAATAATCCTCTCGTCTCAAAATTATTAACATACCGATTTCCAGGAGATCGATATGCAAAAGATGAGTTCCTTGCCGGTCATAAATTGGGAAGTCTGATTATGGTTGCTTTGCAACAAATAACTGGCAGTTTCGAAAAAGCGATAGAAGCATTTTTGGAACTTTTTTCGATTTCTGGTACATTTCTTCCGGCAACGCTTGATCCTGTATCTATTTCTGCAAAAACAATTGAGGGGAAAATTATTAAAGGAGAAGAAAATATTGACATGGGGAAATATGCAGGCAAGAGAATTTTAGAGCAGGTTTATTTGGAACCAAATGATGCGATAGCGAATCCTTTGGCAATAGAAGCAATAAAAAAAGCAGACATCATTGTTGTTGGCCCCGGAGATTTGTATACAACTATCCTTCCTGTGTTGCTTATTCCAAAAATTGCAGACACAATGAAAAACAGTAATGCGCCTCGATATTTTATCGTTAACGTTGCAAACAAACCATTTGAGACAAAAGGATACACCGTGTCTGATTTTTTGGATGCAATAAAAAAACATCTTGACAATTTACCTTTTGATAAAATTATCATCAACAGTAACTATGAAATTACAATTCCCAAGAAATATCATTATTCGTACGTTATGCCAGATGATAGGCTTAAAAATTGTTCTGCAAGCATCGTGCAAAAAGATTTAATTGACGAAAACTTCCCGCTGTATAACAGCTCTGCAAAGCTTGCAAAAGCACTCTCACAAGAGCTATAATTAACGCTATGGCGCTCATTATTCTACAAATTGTTATTGCTATTGCTTTAATACTTGCTATTTTGCTGCAAGCGCAAGGAAGTGGTCTTTCCACGTCGTTTGGTGGAGGCGGCGAATTTTATAGAAGCAAGCGAAGCGTTGAAAAATTGCTTATTTATATTAGCATTTTTCTTGTCATTTGTTTTGGCGTTATCTCTATTGTGCTACTTCTTCCTCATAAGTAAGGTATGATTTTTGTTCGACGCCGTCTCGTTTTTTGGCTTTTTAAAGCATATCTCAGGCGTTGGGGAATGCGAATTCTCATGTTTTTTGGAATTGGCCTTGTGCTTTTTTTCCTGCTTTTTAAAGTTGCCTTGTATCTTGTGCCAAAAATTCCTGTCTGGAAAAAGGAATCAATCGGAGTGGTTGGAACATATACTATTGATTCTTTGCCTATGTCGATCACCTCTCAGGTGTCGGAGGGATTAACTACCATTAAAGAAGATGGCTCTCTTGCAAAGGGATTAGCATCTTCATGGGATGTCAAAGATAATGGAAAAAAATATGTGTTTCATTTGCAAAAAAATCTTCATTTTAGCGACGGCACGTTGGTGACATCGAGCGAAATTGGCCAATCATTTGCAGATGTATCTATTGCAAAACCTGATGAATCTACCATTATCTATACACTAAAGGATGAATACACTCCTTTTTTGGTAACTATGTCCCGCCCTGTTTTTAAAAATGGATTTGTTGGTGTTGGATCGTATGTGTTCCGAGATGTAAAAGTGAATGGAAATTTTATAGAGTCGCTAACGCTTGCTAACGCAAAAGATCAATATGATGTACGAATTTATCATTTTTATTCAAGCGATGATGCGCTAAAAATGGCATTTGTTTTGGGAGAAATTACTTCGGCAGAGAATCTATCAAATATAGATTTTCATGGGAGTACATTTGCATCATTTCCTAATACAAAAATTAATAAACAGACAAATTATAGAAGACTTGTAACAATTTTCTATAACACAAAAGATCCAAATATGTCTGATGAAAAACTGCGAAGTGCATTAACGTATGCGCTTCCTGATGTTTTCTCTCAGGGAGAAAGAAACTATACGCCATATCCGCCAACACTCTGGGCAAATGACCCACTTATTGCTATAAGAAAACAAGACCTAGATCATGCGAATTTACTCATGACTTCATCACAGACTGCAAAAAATAGCACACTTTCTCTTGTGATAAAAACACTTGCACGATATAACGATACTGCAAAAATAGTAGCTGATTCTTGGAAAAAAATTGGAGTGAAAACAAAAATAGAAGTTGTTGATACGGTGCCAAGCACGTTTCAAATATTTTAGGGGACTTCGTTGTGCCAAGAGATCCAGATCAGTATACTTTATGGCATTCAGGACAAAACAACAATATTACGCAATACGACAACAAGCGAATAGATAAGTTATTGGAGGATGGAAGAAAAACAGTTGAAACTGAAAAACGTATCAAAATTTATTCTGATTTTCAAAAATATATCCTTGCCGACTCCCCTGCCTCGTTTCTCTACTTCCCCTACGAATATGAACTACTGAGAAAATAACCAATAGACTCAGCTAAATTACTTGTTGACAAAGAGTAAAATGGAGGATTACACTGCATCTAGGCTTAAATCGGGGACGAAGCGGTGAGGATAGTTGTTATATAAAAAGGATAGGATACATTGAATTTATTATACAAGCGGTATCCTTTTTATTTAGTATTTTTCCTCATCTTTTTCCACACGATAATCGTTGGCTTAATCTAACAGCAAAAAGGAAACCAACATGGTAAATATTTTACAAAAACACATAGCAGGAATTGTTGAAAAAGGGTTTGGGACAATCCCAGGACTTCGCTCGCAACAATTGAGTGATCAGCTTATTAAAATGGGAAAAAGCGATCCTAAGGCTGTTGTAAAAGAACTGCATTCATCATTTGGCGGTTTGTCTAAAAAAGAGGCATTGATTCGTTTGGAAACATACGGAAAAAACGAAGTCACTCACGATAAGCCCCCAGTATGGTGGATACAACTGATTAGCGCATTTGTTAATCCGTTTATTCTTATTCTTGTTGTACTTGGTATTACTTCGTTATTCGCCGATGTTATTCTCGTTCCTTTTTCTGCTCGTGATTTTACAAAAGTAATTATTCTTTCAATAATGGTTTCTATTAGTGCGCTTCTTCGTTTCTGGCAGGAATTTCGATCTCAAATTGCTGCAGAAAAGTTACAGGCAATGGTACAAAACAAAGCAACTATAGAGCGAACATCGTGGGGAGATAAAAAGAATGGGAATGGATCTCATGGGAAAAATAGTCATGAAAGAGAAATTCCAATTACAGAGCTTGTTACAGGTGACATAGTCCACCTTTCTTCGGGAGACATGGTTCCAGCAGACATACGACTACTTTCCTCAAAAGATTTATTTGTCAGTCAATCTGCGTTAACGGGGGAATCGATTCCTGTTGAAAAATACGCAAAGTTAAGTGAGGTTTCAGAAAAATCGGAAAAGAAAGATGGGGACATAACAAATCCTCTTGAACTTGGAACACTTTGCTTTATGGGAACAAATGTTGTCACTGGTTCGTCAATCGGAATTGTTGTGGCAACAGGTTCAAAAACATATTTTGGTGCAGTTGCAAAAGGTGTTGTTGGAAAACGAACGATGACAAGCTTTGACAAAGGCGTGAACAAAGTGAGTTGGCTTCTTATTCGTTTTATGCTGGTTATGGTACCTGTTGTTTTTGTTTTAAATGGATATACAAAACACAACTGGCATGATGCATTTTTCTTCGCAATTTCAGTTGCTGTTGGATTAACCCCAGAAATGCTGCCTATGGTTGTTACTGCAAATTTGGCAAAAGGTGCGGTAAAAATGGCAAAAAAGAAAATCATTGTGAAAAAACTGAATGCGATTCAAAATTTTGGTGCAATGGATGTACTTTGTACCGATAAAACAGGGACGCTTACCGAAAATAGGGTTGTTTTAATGCGGTATTTAGATACATTTGGAAAAGAAAACACTCACGTGTTAAGCCTCGCTTTTCTTAATAGCTACTTTCAGACAGGACTCAAAAACATTATGGATTCTGCTGTCATACATAAAAAAGAAGAAATGCACCAAACGCCAGAAATAGGTATGTTTCATAAGATCGATGAGATACCATTTGATTTTGAGAGACGCAGAATGTCGGTTATTGTCGAAAAAGATCAGGGCGAACATTTACTTATTTGCAAAGGAGCAATCGAAGAAATTTTGCAGCTGTGTACAAAAGTTGAAGAGAATGGCAAAGCAATTCCTATAGCAGAGGTTACAAAAGAAATTACTCATAGACATCTTACTGATTTGGCAAAAAATCTAAATGAAGATGGTCTTCGGGTTATTGCGGTTGCGTATAAAATAATTAATAAAAAGAAGAGGTTTTATAAAATTTCTGATGAAAACGATTTAATTCTGTCTGGATATATAGGCTTTCTTGATCCGGCAAAAGCATCTGCAAAACAGGCAATTCGATTATTAGAGCAACATGGTATTACCGTCAAAATTATCACAGGAGATAATGAGGTAGTTACGTCAAGAATTTGTCGGGATGTACAACTCAATGAGGGAAAACCACTTCTTGGCGCCGATATAAACAAGTTAAGTGATGAAGAGTTGGCAGAAGTCGCAGAAAAAACAACGATTTTTGCAAAAGTTGATCCATTACAAAAAGCGCGCATTGTTGAAGCAATTAAGCGAAATGGACACACCGTAGGCTACATGGGAGATGGCATTAACGATGCAGCTGCAATGAGAGCGGCAGATGTGGGTGTTTCTGTTGATACTGCTGTTGATATTGCAAAAGAAGCAGCAGATATTATTTTGCTTGAAACTGATTTACTTGTTTTAGAAAAAGGGGTTTTGGAAGGAAGAACTGTGTTTGGAAATATAATGAAATATATTAAGATGACTGCAAGTTCGAATTTTGGCAATGTTTTAAGCATTCTTGTTGCGAGTGCATTTTTGCCGTTTTTACCCATGATGTCCTTGCAACTGCTTTTACAAAATCTTTTGTATGATATTTCTCAGATTTCGTTACCCTGGGATAATATGGATGAAGAATTTTTGAAGATTCCCAGAAAATGGGAGGCAACTGGTATTGAGCGTTTTATGGTGTTTCTTGGTAGCACGAGTTCTCTTTTTGATATCGCGACATTCTTAGTATTGTGGTATGTATTTGGTGCGAATTCAATTGCCCATCAATCACTTTTTCAATCAGGCTGGTTTGTAGAAGGATTGATTTCTCAAACTCTTATTGTTCATATGCTGCGAACACAAAAAATCCCTTTTGTACAAAGCCATGCAGCAACTCCTGTACTCCTTCTTACCGCAACAATCATGCTTGTTGGTATTTCTATACCTTTTACATTAGTAGGGCATCATATTGGATTACAGCCGCTCCCGCTCCCCTATTTTGCTTTTCTTCTGATCATTCTTTTAAGCTATTGCACGGTAACGCAAATAGTCAAGACCTGGTACATAAAAAAGTTCAAAATTTGGCTTTAATAAACAATGTGTGGCATTTAAGTTATTTATAAAGAAAACAGCTTTCTCTTCCATCCATTTTCTCCTAAAAAGCGATTACCAGGACAAATTGTGTCAACAGGTTTCCACGTCTTATCTTCTAAAACTCTTATAACTTCTCTGTGTCCAAGTACCGCAGATGGATTATATTGTCTAATAAGTCTCGCAATAGAAGTCAAAGCTTCAGGAGACGGTTCTTGTTCAGTTAAATCATCAACAACAGAAATTCCAATACTTCTACAATTCATTGGATAGTAACCGGCATGGAATCCTGTGTATCCATCTTTGAGTGTTTGCTCGTGTGCTCCATCAGTGCGCACTAAGTGATGATAGCCAAGAAATGTTTGCTTTCCATCTCGAAAATGACCTGATGAAATAGGTTGATGCTTTCCACCTACAATAAAACCTGAATGCGAACGATATACAAGAGCGTAAAGTCGTAAGAGACCCAAAGCCTCTAATTCATCTATTGTCGTTGCTTCATCGGTTTGCGTGTGATGAATAACAACAATATCAGGTTTTTGTCTCTCGTCGTCATTAAAATACTCAGGTCTATCTCCCAAAGCAATTCTTTTTTCTTTTAATCCGCTAGCAAACATTTGTAAAACTTCAGCGTTCCTTTGAGAATCTTCTGGAGTTGCCGCAAGATCATTTCCTTGAAATGGGAGGATAAGAGGTAAGAGTGATTCGTGCAGATACCACAGAGGGTCAGATCTGAGAATTTCCTCGTATTGTTCTGGGTCAATTATGTGATATTCGACTGATGTTGATGATCTTTCGTGTTGCACAAAGGAGATTATAGCAAAAAGCTGTAGGTTAAGGTTTATTACTGCTGGTAATTTTGTTATACTTATCTGCATGAACAATATTATTGTTGTTGAAGATCTTACAAAAAAATTTGGTGATTTTACGGCAGTGAATAACATTTCCTTTCGTGTGGCAAAGGGAGAAATTTTTGCTTTTTTAGGGCCAAATGGTGCTGGAAAATCAACAACCATTAAAATGCTTACAACGCTTCTCTCTCCTACACAAGGAAAAATTACTCTCAATGACTACGATGTTAAAACACAGCAAGATAACGTAAGAAAATCTTTTGGCATCGTCTTTCAAGATCCCTCACTTGATGAAGAGCTTACCGCTAATGAAAATATGGAATTTCATGGTGTTTTGTATAAAGTTCCAAAACCGTTGCGAATAGAGCGTATTAAAGAATTGCTTACTCTTGTAGATCTGTGGGACAGGAAAGATCATTTTGTGAAAACGTTTTCAGGGGGAATGAGAAGAAGGTTGGAAATTGCAAGAGGTTTGCTGCATCATCCGCAAATTTTTTTTCTGGATGAGCCGACGCTTGGTTTGGATCCACAAACAAGGAATCAAATGTGGGAGTATATTGCAAATCTGAATAAAAAAGAACAAATAACGATATTTTTTACTACTCACTACATGGAAGAAGCAGAGCGAATCGCACAAAAAGTTGCGGTAATTGACCATGGAAAAATTATTGCTCAAGGAACGTCGGGAGAATTAAAAACAAAAACGAAAACAAAAAATTTAGAAGACGCGTTCTTGTCTTTAACGGGAAGAACAATTAGAGACGAAGAAGCAACAGGCATTGATAGCTTGCGAATGAGAAGGCAAATGTTTCGAGGAAGAAGTAAATGAGCACTATTTATATTTTGTGGTTGAGACAATTAAAAAGATACATAAGGTCTAAATCAAGAATTATTGGTTCGCTTGGACAACCTGCTCTTTTTTTGGTTGCCTTAGGTTTTGGGTTTGGTCCAATATTTAAAAAAGCTGGGGGCGGAAACTATATTGACTTTTTGGCTCCTGGTGTTATTGCACAAGGAATTTTATTCACCGCAATTTTTTCTGGAATTGAACTCATTTGGGATAGGCAATTTGGGTTTTTAAAAGAAACATTAGTCGCTCCCGTATCAAGACTTGAAATCATGATTGGAAGAACTTTTGGCGGTGCAACAATTGCTGTTTTGCAAGGGCTTATTGTATTGGTTTTAACAGTCATTGTTGGATTTCGACCAAATGTTTTTGCTCTACCTGTAGCTTTTTTGATTATGTTTTTAACAGCACTCCTTTTTACTGCATTGGGAACTGCAATTGCATCAACATTGCAAGATTTTCAAGGATTTCAGCTTATTATGAATTTTTTAGTCATGCCGCTTTTTTTTCTATCAGGATCACTATTTCCTATAGCATTCGCCCCAAATTTTTTGAAAATAGTTGCAAAACTTGATCCACTTACGTATGGGGTTGATGGATTACGTAATTCTCTTACAGTTTCTACGGCATCTCTGAGTGTATCTTATGATATTTTGGTTTTGAGTGTTTTGACTATTGTTGTGATGGGAATTGGAGCGTATCTTTTTTCGAAAATTCAAGCGTAAACCTACACAATTTACAGTAATGAATTCTTCGCTCTGAGTTTTCTATGATACGTAATTGCGAATCGATGTGCTTCGTCTCGTATTCTCATCAAAAGGTGTAAAACAGGTGAGTCTTTTGGTAGCGAAATTTCTTTAAAATCTTCTGTAATAATTGTTTCTTCCCTTTTTGCGAGGCCAACCAAGGGAATCGAGACATTCATTGCAACAAGCGCCTTTTTTGCCGAAGATATTTGCCCTTTTCCACCATCCACAATAATGAGATTTGGAAAATCCCATTCTTTGTGTTTGAGACGTCTACGAAAGACTTCTTCCATCATGGCAAAATCGTTTGGTTTGTTTTTTGGCAAAAAACGTATTTTAAATCTTCGATACATCGAAACTTCTTTTTCTCCATTAATCAAAACAACCATCGACCCAACAGCATGAAATCCTTGAATGTTTGAAATATCGTAACACTCAATTCTTTGTAGGTTGTTTACGAGTGTTCCTTTTTTTTTCAGTATGTTTTGTAGTTCGTCTAGTTCTTTTTGCCGAAGGTCTCCCCGCAGGTTTGGGTTCGCATCATATTCAACGGGCAAATGATAATGACTGGTAATATATAGGATTGCGTCAATTTGTTTTTGTATTTCTTTCGATTTTTCAAATTGTTCCTCGTTACTATATGAATCTCTTTCTTTTTCAAGATCTTCTACAACAGTTTTTCTTTTTCCCTCAAGAAAATGAATAATGTAAAATATGTTCTTTCGATATGCTTTTTTAACATCTTCTGAATCCGATATTTCTGCGCATGGACAAAGCCCTAGATGATAATACAAACAGTGCTTTTTTGTTCTATGTGCAAATGATTCATAGGGAAAAATATGCCGTATAGTTTTTAACACTGATTTTACTGCTCCTGAGTTTGGATAAGGGCCAAAATATTCTGATTTTTTATCTTCTGCTCTTCGTGCAATGAGTACTTTTGGATATGGATCCTGTATAGTTATTCGAATAAGTGGATATGCTTTACCATCGGTAAGTTTGGTGTTAAACCAGGGGGTATATTTTTTTATTTCATTTGCTTCCAGGAGCAAGGCATCAAGTTCTGATTCAACAATGCTAATTTTTATCGTGGCAATTTTTGATACAAGAAGTTTTGTTTTACCTCCAAGAAGTTTATTTGTAAAATATGAAGAGACTCTTTTTTTTAAATCAACTGCTTTTCCAACATACAAAACCTCATTGTTTTCGTCTAAGAAACGATAAACGCCAGGCTTTTGTGGCAACGACTGATATGATGATCGCGAGAATTGCAATTGCATCGACTATAAATCCTAAACGTGTTAAGAAAAACGGAGTAAATAATACATGTTGTAAGAATTTTTTTTGACCAACACGTATTGTAATCGTCTCTGTTTTATTTGTCAAAAAACTTGTTGGTTTATACCAAAATGAATCTGTTGCAAATCCATATGGGGGAATATCTGAATACGTAAGATTTTGTTTTTGCGGTAATAATGACGCAGTTTCTAATGCGACGATTTGACTGGAGAGTTCCCCTTTTCCTCTATTTGCTACTGTTATTGATCCTTGCAGTGACAGCCCGGAAGTTACATTTTGCGGAACATTCATTGTGATATCAAATGTTTGGTCGGGAGTCGGAACATCTTTTGAAATTGAAACAAATACATCTTTTGTATTTTCTGCATCTGGAAGTTTATATCCGCCTGCTGGGACGGGATAGGTGCTGTCTGTTCCTTTTATAGCAAATGCAAAATGATCAAAATCTAATGTGTTAAAATAATCAATTCCTCTTGTTGTGTTTCCCCATGTCGGGTCAACCATAATCCAACGTTTTGAATCTGCATCATAATATTCTGGCCAGGCATGCAAGACATCCTTTACCAACGAAAGCGGTCTCTGTTTTGCGTTTTGAGAGTAGGCAAAGCCATCAACTTCTCTTGCAGGGATTCCTGCAGCCCTTGCCAGTGTGACAAAAAGATCTGCAAATTCAAGACAGACTGCAGAATTGGGATTATTTAATGTTTCAATTGCTCCAAGCCTTGGTTTTTCATCAGTTACTCTGGAATAATCGTATCGAAGCGTTGAAACAACATAGTCATAAATAGCTAGATCGGAAG
>CAZKLH010000011.1:0-14804 GCA_964553595.1 uncultured Gammaproteobacteria bacterium
ATAATATCTGTTTTTCCTTCCAAATCTGCAATTGTTCGTGCGAGCTTTAGTACTCGATAGTACGAGCGGGCCGATAGGTTCATTTTTTCAACTGCCAAACGAAGAAGACTTGCAGATTCTTCTGAAAGTTTGCAGAACTCCTTTACATCTTTACTTGTCATTTCTGCATTAATAAAGATGCGTTTCTTTTTATATCGTTTGGTTTGGTGATCTCGTGCAGTTTGGACTCGTTTTCGAATAACAGAAGAAGATTCTCCGGTGAGCGTTTCAGACTGTGATTGTAGTTTGTCGATTGACACCGCTGGTACATCGAGGTGAATGTCAATTCTGTCAAGCAGTGGTCCAGAAATGCGTTTTTGATAACGGAGAATTGCAGAGGTGCTGCACCGACAGGTATTTTTTGTGTCGCCAAAAAAACCGCATGGGCAAGGATTTTGAGCAGCGACAAGCATGAATGTTGCTGGGAATGTAATTCGGCCATTTGCCCTCGATATTGTCACGATGCCGTCTTCCATTGGTTGTCTCATTGCTTCGAGGACGTGTCTTGGAAATTCTGGAAATTCATCTAAAAACAAAACTCCTCTATGGGCGAGTGAGATTTCTCCAGGTTTTGGCAACGTACTTCCGCCAATAAGTCCAACATGCGAGGTCGTATGATGCGGGTTTCGAAATGGTCGTTTGGTGATAATAGCATCTTTTTCCAAAAGACCAGAAATGCTATAGATTTTTGTTACCTCTAAAGCTTCTTCAAGAGTTAATGTCGGAAGAATAGAGGGAAGTGTTTTTGCAAGAAGTGTTTTTCCAGCACCTGGAGGACCTTTGAGTAAAATATTATGACCGCCGGCAGCTGCAATTTCTAATGCTCGTTTGGCTTTTTCCTGACCTTTAATGTCTGCCATGTCAAATGCAAACACGTCGTTAGTAAGATATTTTTTTAGTGTCGTATGTTCTTGCTTGTCAATTATTTTCTGACCGTTGAGATGTAAAAACAGCGAAGTGAGCGTTGGGATTGGGTAAATCGAAACACCCTCAATAATTGCTGCTTTTTTCGCATTAATCTCTGGTAAAAATAATCTCTGAATTTTTGTTGCTTTTGCTAAGAGTACTTGCGATAACACGCCGTTCGTATGTCTGAGTCTGCCATCAAGTGATAACTCACCTAAAAAAAGCGCATCAGAAATGTCAGACGCGAGTTGTCCTGACGCAATTAGAATGCCCAAGGCAATTGGTAAATCATATGATGGCCCTTCTTTTGGTAAGTCTGCAGGGGCAAGATTTACGGTAATTCGTTTTGGTGGAAAATCAGCACCGCTATTTTTAATTGCAGAACGAACTCGTTCTTTTGCTTCTTCAACTGCTTTATCGGGAAGTCCGACAATAGTGAAAGAGGGAAGTCCTTGCGATGCAATGTCAATTTCAACCTCTATTGGTACTGCGTCGAGTCCAACAACAGCTGCTGAATTTACTTTGGCAAGCATATGGTCACATTGTAGCATTTTTCTTGATAAGTGCTTTATAATGAGAATGAAATTTTGATATTATGCGTAATCAAACAGTTGTTTATTTTTCCTCAATCATAAAAAACGCAAAAGAACTTAATGCAAAAGAAAAAGAAGTTCTCGTTAAACGCCTTAATGACAGAACGCTTGAAAAGATTGGAAAACGGTATAAAGTAACAGGGGAAAGAATCCGGCAGATTGAAGAACAGGCCCTTGGAAAGTTTTTTAAGAAAATTTGTCAACTGATGCTATTTGATTAAAAAGATTGCAACGACAATCCTATCTGAAACGGATAATTTTAATAACATAAACATAGAGTATACTATAGAAAAGGGGAGATATGGCAAAACGAATGCTTATCGTCGAGGACGAGCAATATTTACGGGAATTATACAAAGAATTGTTTGAAACAGACGGGTTTTTTGTAGATGCTGCGGCAACCGGAAGTGACGGGTTGCGTGCTGCTTTGAGTAATAGCTACGATCTTATTATTCTTGAT
The DNA here is from genome assembly GCA_964553595.1 of uncultured Gammaproteobacteria bacterium. Lineage (GTDB taxonomy): Bacteria > Patescibacteriota > Microgenomatia > Levybacterales > UBA12049 > CAZKLH01. The sequence continues at coordinate 1,999 of CAZKLH010000011.1, forward strand.
ATAGTGCTTCCCGATATTCATGGACTTGATATTCTCGAGAAAATTAAACAAGATGAAAAAACGGCAACAATTCCAGTGATTTTGCTGACCAATCTTGACCAGGATTTTATTATTAAAAAAGGGATAAAACTTGGAGCCGCCGCCTATCTTGTGAAGGTTTCATATACGCCAGAGGAGATTGTTGGAAAAGTAAGAGACATCTTGAAAAACTATAAGAAAATTTCTTCGGAATCATAAACGTTCCACGCACGGGAAGGATTCTGTTTCTAATCGTCACGTTGAGACGAATACTTATGGAGTTTGTTGCTTTGGGGTAAGAATTAAGTTTATTTTTTCAATAAGATTGTTTAGCGAAAGGTCGGTTTTGACAAAAAAATCCCTCGCCCCCAATTTCATTCCTTTTTCTACATCCTCTTTTTGCCCAAGATTTGATGCGATGACTACTGGTATATCTTTGAGTGTTGGATTTGCTTTTAAATCGGTTAAAACAGCAAAGCCATCTTTTTTTGGCATAACAAGATCTAGAAGGATAATATCTGGTGTAAACGAGGAAAGCATTTCTAGTGCTTCTTGTCCATCTTGCGCGTTGCGAACCTCAAATCCTGCTTTTGTAAGTTTTATGCGGTATGCATTCGCAAGATAGGTGTCATCTTCGGCAACGAGAATTTTTTTCATAAGTATTATTCTTTTGCAGTAATAGATTGTTGCACGGATTGAATAATATCGTCAAGCCGTGTCTCTGCTTTGAGAAAATATTCTTTTACTCCTAAGGTAAGCATCCCATGTATTTTATCAGAGCTCGCTGAGTTGCTCACGACAAAGACTGGAATAGCACCAAACCTTGGGTCTTTTTTGACTTCTTCCATAAATTCGAGGCCATTCATGTCCTTGAGATAGTAATCAAGCCATATGGCATCAGGAAGTTCTGTTGCGCTCATGAGTGCTTCTATCGCGTTTTTTCCGCTTAAGCAGGGGATGGCTCTAATATTGCTTGCTTCCAGTTTTCTTTTAATCGCAGAGAGAAGAATTTCTTCATCTTCAACGACTAATATAAGTGGACTCGTTTTACTCATAGAACAATAAATTGTTTTGCTCTATTATTGTGGAGATCTTGCTAACTGTCAAGAGTCACTTCTCCTTTTTTGGGTAATGTTCCCGATAGTGGGAGACTAAACCAGAATGTTGTTCCTTTCATTTCTTCACTGGTAAACCAAATTGTTCCACTCGATGACTCGACAATTGCTTTTGCAAGATATAATCCAAGTCCATTTCCGTCGGTGATAAGTTTTATAATGTTACCGCCTCGGTAAAATTTTTGAAATACTTTTGCCTGTTCGCTTTTTGGAATTCCATACCCATTATCGGTAACTTGAGAAATAAGCTGATCGCCTTTTTTCGAGAGAAATATTGAGATCTCTCCTTTTTTGGGCGTATATTTAATCGCATTTGTAAGAAGAATGATATAGACTTGTCTCACAAGCTTTGGATCGATTGAGATTTCGGGAAGGCCTTCATGCATACTCACAACTAAAGATTGTTGTTTTTCATCAAAACGATGCTTTAATTCGTTGACAACATCTTTGACAAGCTCGCCAAGGTTTGTTGGCTTTGGATCGATAATAATTCTTCCTGACTCAATACGAGATATGTTTAAAATGGAATTAACAAGCGCGATCATTCGTTCGTTTGATTGGTGTACACTTTCAACAAGATCGCGTTGATCTTTGCTTAATTCTCCTGCATCGCCATCCAAAAGCATCTCAGAAAGCCATTTAATACCAGATAAAGGAGTGCGGAGCTGATGTGAAGCAAGTGAAATGAATTCTGTTTTCATTCTATCTACTTCTGTCTCTCTTGTTGTATCGCGAAAAATAGAAATTGTTCCGACAACCTTACTGTTTGATTTTAATATTTTATCTTTCACAACAACTGGGGTTACCGTCATTGCGACAGGAAATTTCGTGCCCTCTTTTCTTATGAAATAAATAGTATTTGCTATGCTGGTTGTGACTTTTAATCCGGAAGAAAGCGCAACGTAGACCGGGACATCATTTCTTGGTACCGGTTTTTCACTGGCATATTGCATAAAAATGACTTGCTCAACTGGCCTATTTACCGTCTCTTCCAATTTTATCCCAAGCATATTTTGTGCAGGTTGATTGAGAAGGGTAATATTTCCTTGCTGATTTGTGATAATAACCCCATCTCCGATACTTTCCAAAATGGCTTCATCTTTAATTTTTTCCTGCTCTATCCCTGATTTATTGATTTCGAGATCTTCCAGAATGTTAAGAAAAGCTGTCTGTAAATTTTCTGGAGTCTGTAGTACGTCATTTAGCTTTTGGAGGTATGGACCAGTTGAGATAGGTGTTTTAGGTTCGGTTTCTCCAAGTTTTTTTCCCTGCTCTGCAATTTTTTTCTTCAGTTCTATCATTTTGAGTTCTCGTCCGATCATGACATTACTGAGTCTTTCGAGGTCCTTTATTGCGTTTTTGGGTTCTTCGTATGCTATTCCAAGTCCTTGAGAAATTGGTGCCTGTCCAGAAGTTGTCGTGATTTGTACAGGAAGATCTTTTTCAGACCTATTTTTTTGTAATAGGGGTACAATAATGAGAATGCAGGCACAAAAAACTGCTGTGATGAAGAGAATAGCGATGGGAAATGCGTTTGGCATCGCGAGTTGCGATAATAGAACTAATCCCGCCATGCAAAACACAGCTGCAATTGTTAATATGGTAATTATTTTTGATTTTTCACTCACGATACAATTTGCCAAAGAGATTATTGGATAATTTCAGTATTACAAGAATAGAGGTTTTTTGCAAGGAAAGTTGTTGCGTAGGGTAACAATCTTTGTTAGGATAGATGCTCGCAGAATATCTTCATAAAACTATGCTGCCAGAAAAACTCGCATTTGTCGATATCGAAACAACCGGAGTAAGTCTTCGTTTAGACAGGATTATCGAAATTGGCATTCTTCAGGTCGAGAATAATACGGTTAAAAAAACATTCCAAAGCCTTATTGACCCACAGCGGTTTATTCCAGATGAAATAGAGCAATTAACAGGTATCGGAAAAGAACAATTAGAAAATGCACCCACATTTCGAAGCGTCGCTGAAGATATTCTCGAAATGATTCCCTCTGATTATATTTTTGTTGCGCACAATGTCCGCTTTGATTATGGATTCTTGCGGTATGCATTTGAGTCTTTCGGTAGTTCGTTTTCGAGAAAACATTTTTGTACAGTGAAGCTTTCAAGATTATTAACTCCCGCGGTACGCGGACATAATCTCGACAGTATTATCCAGAGATATAACATTGTTTGTAAAAAAAGACATCGGGCATTTGACGATGCAAGAGTGCTGTGGGATTTTTATTCACTTTCCCAAAAGCTTTTTCCAGAAGAGAAACTTTCCGAGTCAATTCGAATTTTACTGCGTCGACCAGCAGTACCCTTGCATATTCCTGAAAATATTCTTGATGCTCTTCCAGAAGCGTGCGGAGTATACATTTTTTATGGTCAAGAGGGAATGCCATTGTATATTGGGAAAAGTAAAAATATTAAAGAAAGAGTTTTGTCTCATTTTTCGAGCGATCACACAGTTCCGATAGAAATGAAAATTTCCCAGCAGGTGTATTCTATCGAAACTACAGTAACGCCGGGGGAACTTGGCGCTCTTTTTTTAGAATCTCTGCTGATAAAAAAAATGCAGCCATTGTATAACCGAAAACTTCGTTTAAAAAGGAATATGATTCTTCTTCGAAAGAAACGTAATTCAGATGGATATATGACTGTTGATTTTGAGCAGGCAGAGAAAATTACATATGCAGAAAGAGAAAGCATTGTCGGTGTATTTTCGTCGAAGAAACGGGCAAAAGAATTTCTCTTATCGATAACAAAAAAGCATTTGCTTTGTCAAAAATTGCTTTCGTTGGAGAAAACAAAAAAGGCATGTTTTGGGTATCGGCTAGAAACGTGTAAGGGAGCCTGTATTGGTAAAGAAAAATCTATTCATTACAATTTGAGATTTGCATTGGCGATTGCGGAGCATAAAATAAAACAATGGCCATTTAAAGGCCCGATTGTAATTGAGGAAGGAGAGGAGGCAAAGCAGACATTTATTTTTGATAACTGGTGTCTTCTTGGTGGTTCTTTGTCGAATTCATATCACGATGGTTCGTTTATTGGAAGCGACAGTTCATTTGATTTTGATACTTATAAAATATTGCTTGGGTTTCTGCGATCGCCCAAAAATTCTGTTCGTGCTCGATTGATACCGAAGGAAAAAGTGACACTCTATTTGCAGACGGATAGTGCTTGACTTGGAATTGGTTGCTGTATTACACTATGTGCAGTTATGAATAATATGGGGAAAAAGGTGCTTGTTGTTGACGACGAGGAGGTAATCTTAAAAAGTTTGCGTGAGAAGTTCATTCATGAGGGATTTTCTGTGCTTGCTGCAAAAGATGGCATAGAAGGATTGTCGATGGCGCTTCGAGAGCATCCAGATATTATTTTACTTGATATTATTATGCCCCGGATGGATGGTATATCGATGCTACGACAGTTGCGAGAAGATACATGGGGAAAAAACGCTGAGGTTATCATTCTTACTAATTTAAGTAGTGCCGAAAAAGCACAGGCTGCATTGGATAATAAGGTAGTTGATTATTTGGTTAAAACAGAGTGGGCAATTGGAGATCTGGTCAAAAAAGTAAAAGAAAAATTGAATCAATAATCAAGGCCTCTCCTTAAGTACGCATATTTTCCTGCAGTATGGTAGCCTCAACTCTTGACAAGAAATAGAATCTGTTATAGAGTAAAGTATGGAGCCCAATTCTACACAATTTCCTCTTGGTCTCACTTTTGATGACATTCTTCTTTTGCCTGGATTTGCTGATTTTTCTCGTCAGGATATTGATCTTTCGACAAAACTAACAAAAAAAATAACACTTTCTGCGCCTTTCGTATCAGCACCAATGGACACAGTTACTGAGAGTGGGCTTGCTATTGCGCTGTCAAAAGCCGGAGGAATTGGGATTATTCATAGAAATCTTTCTGTTGCTGATCAGGCAAACGAAGTGGCAAAAGTAAAAAAAGAAGGTTTATTGGTTGGTGCTGCAATCGGAACAAGCGTTGGGTTTGAAGAGCGGGTAAAAGCCCTGATTACTGCAGGCGTTGATGTTGTTGTTGTTGATTCTGCGCATGGGTTTTCAAAACCAGTCGTAGAAACCACAGCATTCATTAAAAAAACGTACAGGACAGTCGAGGTTATTGCTGGGAATATCGCAACGTTTGAGGGCGCACAAGCACTGATTGATGTGGGAGTAGACGCTCTTCGTGTTGGTATGGGTCCTGGAGCAATCTGTACGACTCGTATTATTTCTGGAATGGGAGTGCCGCAAATAACTGCAATTGTAGAAACAGTACGTGCAGGAAAGAAAGCGGGAGTTCCTGTTATTGCAGATGGGGGAATAAAATACTCAGGAGATATTACTAAAGCGCTTGCAGCGGGTGCCAGTACAATTATGATGGGAAGTTTTTTTGCTTCAGCACTGGAGGCTCCTGGAAAGGTTATTGCATTAACAAAAGAGCAAGTTCCGCATCGTTTTTTGAGCATTTTCAGCGACACGGTTACATCCTATAAATTTAAAGAATATAGAGGAATGGGTTCGATTGGAGCAATGGAAAAAGGCGCAACGATAAAATCAGAAGACGAATTTCATGGAAAGAATTATAAAGATAGAGTATTGGTTGCGGAGGGAGTTGAAGGGCTTGTGCCAATAAAAGGAACAGTGCAGGAGCTTATTGATCAGTCATGTGGAGGAATAAAATCAGGGATGTACTATGTTGGCGCAAAAACAATTGGTGAGCTTTGGGAAAAAGCAAAGTTTATTCAAATTACCCAAGCGTCTTTAACCGAAAGCCATCCACACGATATCCTTATCACAAACCCCGGAAAGAATTATTAATTTTTTACATCCAGGAAATGCCATTACCAAGCTCTGTGCTTGCAGTTCCAAAAACAACAGGAGCAAGGGTTTTGCTAAGGAATGAAAGAAACACTCTCGCCTCGTATGGTAATTCTTTTGGAGTTTTTGCACCCTTTGCATTTTCACCATCCCAGCTTGCAAACGAAACAACATGGGGTTCAAGCGTATCAAGGTAATCTTGATAGGGAAGATACGGCATTGTTCTCTTCGTTTTTTTATCGGTATAGTGAGTAACGACTTGAATTGGATGGTTTTTCTTTGCAGCATCAATATGTGTTGCAATCAAAAAGTCATAACCAGACGCGAGTCGCAGGTATTGTCCAATAGGAAGAGATACAGGATAGATATCTCGAAGTCTTCCGGTTGATTTCCCTTTTTCGTCGAATGCTTCTTGCACCCATTTTTCGTATGCTTCGTCTTTTTTATGCGGGAGTCGTCTTGTTCCAACGCTCGACATGTATGTTGTTTTCATAACAGCTACTCGAAGAGCAATGTCTTCCGGTAAAATTGCATTGTATGTTGCGTCGTTGATATGTCGTGAAATTGGGCGGCTTGCAGTTGTATCAGGATACACTCCATGATACGGATCCAGACCTGATCCTTGAGCACCTTCAAGTGTCACAGGAATTTTCGGATCTTTCCAGATGGTTGTAAACATCGAATGTAAATCAGATCGAGCATAAGGTGTCAGTTTTGATCGTGTTTGCGAAAGTCTTGCAAGAAACTCTTTTTCAGATCCCACAGCGCGTTTGATAACACCTTTATCGGTTGAAGCAACAACCTCAGTTGTTTCAAGGGAATAGGCTTTTCCAAACCCTTTAATAAAATTGTTATATAATTGATAATGTTTGGAGAATATATCTCTCCATTGCGGAGAGAGCAGATCTTTTAGGCAAACTGCAATTCGAAGGTATAAGCTCGCGTAGCCTGTTGCAATACCTCTTCCTGTTGATCCTCTGCCACCTGTGGTATGAATATTTAATACCGTTTCAAGTGCGCGGTGGGTGTCAAGCCCAAGCAAGGCTCTTTCATCAATGAGCAGTTTTGCGGGCAGCATGCCTCCAAACTCACGTTTAATATATGCTATTTCTGTAAGCAAGTCATCTGGGTGGAGCAAAACACCCCGTGCCATAATTGCCGTTGCATTGTCTTGAATAATTGCCATTGGAAGCTGATGAACAACAATACGCTTTCCGTTGCTAATGCATTCATGTCCAGCATTTGCACCGCCATTGTATCGAACAGAGTAGATCTTCTTATTTTTTCCCAACACTTGATTAAATTCAGCTGTAATTCTTCCTTTTCCGGAATCTCCAAAAAATCCATCCTCGATAGAAATACTATTTGGCCGTTTGTTTGCTTCTGGGTTTGTGATTGGGTTTTTAGGTAGGGGATGAGATAAGATTTTTTTATCTCTGTTTTTTTGGAGCGCACGGTACACTTTGAGTACATCAGTGCTTCTCATACAGCAAACCTGAGAGATTGTACAGAGAAGAAAACAAAAATACAAGAGGTAAATTTTTGGAAATACGCTATAATACCGGTATGATTCTTATTGTTGATTGCGGTTCGCAAACAACGCATCTGATTGGAAGACGAGTAGAAGAATTAGGTGCACAGATAAAAATTGTTTCCCCAGAAGACGCATTGCAAATCGCAAAAACAGAAAAACCAAAAGGGATTATTGTTAGTGGTGGTCCTGCGTCTGTATATTTACATGATGCGCCAACAGTAGACAAAAAACTGTTTTTTCTAGGAGTTCCCGTGCTTGGAATTTGTTATGGCTTTCAATTAATTATTAATCTCTTGGATGGAAAAGTAACGCCTGGAAAAAAAGAGTACGGACCAGCAAAGTTACAGTTAAAAACTAATAGCATGGGGCAAGAAATTACAAAAGGTTTACCAAAAACTTTTACTGTATGGATGAATCATGGTGACGAAGTAATAAAGATTCCTTCTGGTTTTCAAACACTTGGTGAAACAGAGCATGTGCCATTTGCGTTTGTGCAAAACAAAAAAATGAATATTTACGGACTGCTGTTTCATCCAGAAGTAGAGCATACAGAGCAGGGGAATGTTATTTTGCAGAATTTTATGGATGTTTGTGGCATGTCTGGAACTGTCCAAAGTGTTGATGTAGAAACACTGAGGGAAAAAATAAAAGCTATAGTAGGGGAGTCGTATGTTATTGGTGCTGTTTCTGGTGGAGTTGATTCGACAGTTGCAGGAGTTTTAGCAGCGCAAGTCTTGGGGGATCATTTTATCCCTGTGTATGTCGATAATGGGTTAATGCGAGTTGGAACAACAGAGCATGTTGTCAAGATTTTCAAAAAGTACAAAATAAAACCTATAGTAATAAACGCAGTAGGGGAGATGCTAAAACGATTAGAAGGGATTGTTGACTCTGAAATAAAACGAAAAGCAATTGGTAAATTGTATATCGAGATTTTTGAGGAAGAAATGAAAAAATTACAAAAATCAAAAAAATTGGTAAAATTCCTGTTGCAAGGAACGATTTACTCAGACGTTATAGAAAGTAAAGGCACAAAGCATGCCGACAACATTAAGAGTCATCACAATGTTGGGGGTCTTCCAGAAAACATGAAGTTAGAGTTGCTCGAACCATTGCGTTTGCTTTATAAAGACCAAGTGCGAAGTCTTGGTATAAAGCTTGGGCTTGCAGATGAATTTGTCTATCGCCAGCCGTTCCCAGGGCCTGGTTATGCTGTTCGCATTCGAGGCGAGGTAACACGTGAGCGGCTAGAACAGGCGAAGCTGGCAGATAAAATCATTTTGGAAGAGCTCGAAATTGCAGGTATTTTGCGAAAGGTGTTTCTTTCTTTTCCTGTTTTAACCGGGGCTTTTTCTACGGCAATTAAAGGAGATGGGAGAGCTTTTGGAGAGGTTGTTGCGCTTCGCGTTATCGAATCAAAAGATATTATGACTGCTACGTGGGCTTATTTACCAAAAGATGTGCTGCAAAAAATTTCCTCTCGAATTGTGAATGAAGTTCCTGGAATTTCTCGAGTTGTCTACGACATTACGACGAAACCGCCGGCAACAATGGAATGGGAGTAGCAATAGAAGCTGTTTTTATCCCGTATCTCGGGAAATTTTTCTCAACGGGGAGATCCTTTGCGATAGGGAGGGAAAAGGTAAATGTTGTTCCTTTGCCAACCTCTGACTGCGCCCAAATTTTTCCATGAGAGAGTTCAATAAACTGTTTGCAAATATACAGACCAAGTCCTGTTCCTTCTGTTTTTGCGACAGAAACAAATGTATTCTCCAATCTTTCAAATTTTTTGAAGAGTTTTGAAAGATCTTCTTTTTTAATCCCCTTCCCTGTGTCAGACACCGATGTTTCTATCATCCCGTTGTTTTCTTCACATCGAACAGTAATTTGTCCTCCTTCGGGAGTGAATTTTAATGCATTTCCGACAAGGTTAAAAAATACCTCTCGTATTTTATCTGGATCGGCAAACACATCTGGAACTTGCGATTCGACAACTTTTATTGTTAATTTTCCCTCAATTGCTTTTTGCCCGAGTTCTTCGCATACCTCTTTTGCAATTGCAATAATAGAAATATTTGCGTTATTGAGGACAATCCTTCCACTTTCGATTCGTGAGACATTCAGCATGTCATTGACCAGATCAATGAGTCTGTTTGTGGAATTGTATGCACGATCTAAATAAATTTTCCGCTTGTCGTTATCCAGAAGTGCTTCTTTATTAATGACCATCCATAAATAACTTTTTATTGCAGCCATCGGTGTTCGTAGTTCGTGGCTTGCAACAGAAATAAATTCATCTTTTAATTTATCTAATGCTTGGAGTTTTACGTTTGCTTCTTGAATCGATTGGTACAAAAGAGCGTTGTCAACAGCGATGCCGACGGTTTGCGAAAGTCTGTCGATAAGATCTTTTTGATACTGAGACAGGATTTGATCTTGCTCTTGTATTCCAAAAATAATTGCTCCGATAACTTCGTCTCGGACAATGAGTGGATTAACATGACAAGTCGTGATTCCCAGGACTTGTTGAATTATTTCTGCTTCTTGTGGAGTAAAGCGTGGTTTGAGAATGTCAACGACACTTGTTGTTGTTTGTATTTTTTTTTGATCAACTGATTTTATGAGGAGATTGTCGCTTTCTTTCAGAGAAATAGCGATGTCATAAAGGCTTTTATGCAGTAGTACTGCTGTTCTTGCTAAAGGCTCGGTTTGTGACACAGCAAGACATTTTAGGACTCCCCTCTTCTTGTCAACTAAAAGCACCATTGCTAGTTTAAAACTTGGCTCAGTGACAATAGCTGCAACAACATCCTGTGCAATCTGGTTTACGTTGGTAACAGAGCTTAGTGTGATTTGATCGATTGTTCGAAGAAGAGATAGTGCTTTATTTCTTTCAGAGAGTTCAAGATTTTTTTTGTACATCTCTTGATTCACATGAGCAAGCTCAGTGGAGAGATCGTTTGTTGGTTTTTTTGTGAAATCGGGCAGAATACTCATACGCCTTTATTATATCAGTAATTTTAGAAGAAGGATCTCTTTTATTCTATTCGAGGATTTTCGGCAGCTGATCTTTTGTGGTTTGTGTTTTGATTGTTTGAATCGCTTCGCGACATACCTCAACCGATGCAGGCCCAAACAGATGTTCGTATTGTTTTACAAGGTTTTCTAAAATATCTTTTTGATTTCCTTCGAGTATTATTTCGTGTTTTGGCCAATTTATTTTTAGTCCTGGAACCTTGCTTGCTTGTTCAAGTGCAATAGGACCAACAACATTTTCCTGTGCTTTAATAATACGCTCGGCTATTTGGGCAGAAATATCCATATCTATTCATAGCTACGAAAGGCAATAAGGCCAATCGACATAATTGTAAATGAAGTGGTAAACATTAAGTCATTTATTCCCCCATTATAGTAGGTGCCAATAGCGGCCTGGTATAAAAATGTCATACCTGTAATAAATTCAAAAATGAAAGCAAAGAGTATGTATAGAATTTTGTGTTTCATTTTTCCGCCTAAATATTTTCTGGATAAAAAATAGCTCAAAATTGCTATTGAAATAGTAACGCTTTCTCCAAGTGGAGAGTAATAATTGAGAAAAGTTCTCAAGGACTCAGTTGGGCTTGAAAAGTCAATGCTGTTTCCCTGAAGTAGCAATAGATAGGTACTTATTAGCATTATTATAGGAATGCCAACAATCATTGCAAGATTTTTTTTAAAATCTCGTAGGGCGTATTTTACTCCCGCAGCTTTTGCAAAGGATAGAACTCCTAATGTGTAGGTTGGGATCATTAGAAAATAGCCAACATCGGCTATAGAGGGAAAAGGAACTTCAATTTTCGCAAAAATATTGTAATAACTCCAAACAAGCTGTCCAAATCCTTCCAAGAGTAGACCAGCTGACATATATATGATTGCTCTTCCTACTAAGCTCTTATATCCTCCCCACTTTTTTGATATTGCTAAACCGTTTATTCCTCCAATAAGTGCAATAAAAGCATAGAAAAAACCATAATAATTGTTTTGTGCGGCATTTTTAGACCCTGAAAAATAAATTTCCAACCACCAACATACCAAGACAAGATAAAAAGCAGTTATAATGGCGAAAATCTTACTTTTGATAATTGTTTGGAACATGGCTTATTTTACTGTATAATAAAAAAAAGACGATGTCAATCGAGATGGGTTTTCGTAAGTTTTTTGACTAGAATTTATATCGATCAAACCGAGTCTTGAAATATATTATTGCTATTTAATCCTCTTTTTGGTTTACTCGTTTCTATGTGTAGTTTTAATGCTAATTGTTTGCTTATTGCATTTTAGCCCTTTTTAATATAAAAAACGTAGATATATTAAAATTCTTGACTTAAATTTAATATGATAATTCATGAACTCGTGGGGGTAGGACACGAAGAAGTTCGTCCTCCTTATTCTGTTGATTTTTGGACACCAGCTGACGCTCCTGATCTTTATGGACTGGAAGTGCAGAATTGGGCACCATGGTTAAGGATGTCAGAGGAGGGTTTTGCAACAATTGCAGAAAATTTTCCAGAACAACAGCGTTTAATAAGAGATGGTAAAGGACGAGTAGTCGCAGCGATACGTGCCAATAGAATTGATATAGAATGGGAAAAAAACCCAGTAAGTCTTCCTTCTTGGGATGATGTTGCTGGAGGAGGATTAAATATAGAAAATCCTTTAGGAATACACACATCTAATGGCAATACGCTTTATCTTATGTCAAGCAATGTCGATCGAAGTATGCAAGGACAAGGGCTTGGTACGATGCTTGTCGATGCAATGAAAGACGCCGCAAGAAAAATGGGAGTATCCCATCTTGTTGGTCCATTTCGTCCGAGCGATTTTGGGAGATATAAGTTTGACCAATTGAAGAAAGATAGAAAAGAAGATGGAGTAGTTCCATTTGATGCTTTTAAACAGGCAACGGATTATCGCGCTTTCGATAATTATTGCAAGAAGACAAGAGACGGAAAACCTTTAGATCGCTGGTTGAGGCTCCTATCTCATCATAATATGCGTCCTTTAACGATTCAGAATGATTCGATGAAGGTTGTTGTTTCAAGACAGGATTTTGATAAATACAAAGAGGCATATAATCCAGATGATTGGATGAAAGTTGAAGATAAAGAGGAGGGAATAGAAACATGGGTATGTCCAGAGGTGGGAGATTGGTATATATTTGAAAAAGTGGCGGCTTATGCAGAAAGAAACTTACTAGGAGAACTTCCACTTGATGCTACTCTATAACTAGAGGAATATAAAGCAAATGCCAACAAAAAT
>CAZKLH010000012.1:0-14074 GCA_964553595.1 uncultured Gammaproteobacteria bacterium
TCTTATTGTCATTGCCAGATGCGATTAAAGACGCATTGGTTGCTGGAGTAATCTCGGAGGGACATGTTCGTCCGCTTATCTCTCTTGGCGACCCAAAGCTTATGCTGGATCTTTTTAAACGAATTCTCCGCGATAATAGTACTGTTAGACAGACAGAAGAATTGGCGAGAAAAGCAAAAGGAGAACTTCAGAAGAAGGAGACCCGTACAGAGCAAGATAGACTGTGGGTTCCAGAATTAGACGATATGGCAAAGCAAATAAAAGAAAAACACTCGGCAACCAATGTGACATTCTTTCAATCAAGATCGCTTGCAAGAGTCACTATTGTTGTTCGTGGAGATCCAGAGGAAACTTCTCAGAAAGTAAAGCAAATCCACCAGCTTTTAATGCAAGGTTAATTCGTGTAGGGGTTATTGATTACCCTGACTCTCCCTGGAGGCCAATACACAAAGAAAGATTTTCCAACAATTTCGCTTCTATCTACAAAGCCCCATTCTCTCGAATCAGAACTATATGGCCTATTATCTCCCATGACAAAGTACTGCTTATCTGGCACGGTAACTTCCTTGCCTTCTTTTAAGAAAAATCCAGAATTTGTTTTTATGTCGGATGAGAGATATTTACTTTCGTCGAGTTTTTGATTATTTACAAAAACGCTTCCATCTTTTACGTATACCGTATCTCCTGGAAGCCCAATAACGCGCTTTATGTAGTCTTTTTCAGGTTCTGGAGGAGCTTTGAATACTATGACGTCGCCTCGCACAGGATCTCCAAAGCGAAGGCTAATAAGATTTGTTAGTACATATTCGCTGTCGTAAAAATTCGGAAACATAGAGGCCCCATTTACTTGGAATGGACGGAATAAGAATATGTAAACAACCAAAAAGATCGAAGCTGCAAAAAGAAACGTCTGAAGAGTGTCAAGAAGATATGAGTAGATTTTTCGAATAATGAACATACAAAAGACTATTGTTTCAAATGCTGCTAGCTTTGTCAACGATCTGCTTTTATGGTAATATAGAACAATACTATAAGGTAGATTTCTGCGCGCATAGCTCAGTCGGTAGAGCGCTTCGTTCACATCGAAGAGGTCTCTGGTTCGAGTCCAGATGCGCGCACATTATAGAGATGAAAAACACACTTTCCGTACATATTATTGCAAAAAATGCAGAGTCTACTATTAAAAAAACTCTTGAGTCAATTCATGCTCTTGCTGATGAGATAATCGTTGTTGATAATAATTCAACCGACAAAACTGTTACAATAGCAAAAGAGTACAAAGCTCAGGTTTTTTCTTTTTCTCAAACACATGAAGGATTGCAACGGAAAATTGCACTGGATAACTCTGGCTCTGAATGGATTTTCGTTTTGGATACCGATGAAGTTGTTCCTTTTGGACTTCTTGAGGAAATAAAAAGAACAATTACTAGTAAAGATGCTTTAGACGCATATTTTGTTTTCCTGCAAACCTTCTATTTAAATAAACCGCTTCACTATGGAGGAGAGAATAACAAAAAGTTACTACTATTTAAGAAAAATGCAGCTACTTTACAAGCAGATCCAATTCACGCTCATTTTGTGCCAAAAACACAACGAGTAGGCACATTAAAAAATCATCTTAATCATTATTCATATCCATCTATTGGGGGTATTTATAAGAAATTTACAAGCTATGCAAATCGAATGGCAACTGTTAAAGCGGAAAATGAAGAGCGTTCAAATATTAAAAAAATATTAGTTTACCCAGCTCATATGTTTTACAGTAGATTCGTTTTAGATAAAGGGTATAAAGATGGAGCATTAAGAATGCCTTTGGATCTTGGATTTGCGTACATGGAATTTTTGACATATTTTTTATTATTTTTTAAACAAAAAAGGAAAACATGAAAAATAACCTACGAATTGTTGTTATTGTTGTTTGTTATAAAACAGACAAAGGAACACTTAAAAAATTACGAGAATCATTTATCGATCAAGATATAGCTAGCGATGCAATTTTTTTTCATGATAACTCATCTCAAAATAGAGGATACGCTGGAGGGATAAATTTTGTTTTAAAGAAAATCATAGATCAATACGAATATTTCTTGATTGCAAATCCAGATGTTGAATTAAAAAAAAATACGATCGAGCAATTATTGGTTACAATACAAAAAAATAAAAAAGTTGGAATTGTTGGGCCAAAAATTCTAACAGAGAATGGAACTATATGGTCGATAGGTGGTATTTTAGACAAGAAGAGATATTCGGGTGGATTGATTGGCTATGGAAAAAAGAATGTAAGGCTCGATCAGGATTATGCTTTGGATTTTATTTCGGGGACCTGCATGCTTATCAAAAAAAATGTTTTTAAAACAATCGGTTATTTTGCAGAGGATTATTTTTTGTATTATGAAGATGTTGATTTTTGTTTTCGGGCAAAAAAAGCTGGTATTGAACTAGTAGTAAATCTAAATGCCGAAATAATCCATTTTGAATCTTCGTCTGTCGGGAAAAATTCAAAAATAATGCAATATTATTTAGCCAGGAATCATCTTTTGTTTGTTCAAAGGTTCGCATCAAAAAATATACAGATGAGAGAACTATTTCGTCTACCAAAGACATTATTTGAAGCAAGAGACAGACATGCAGAATTACTTGGCATTCGAGATTATTTTTTAAGGAGGTTTGAAAAGCATGATTATTGGAGTTGATGCTGGGTGCTTAGGTGGAACAGATATGCTGGTACAAGCCGGAGTGTATCAGGTTGCTAAAAATTTACTCATCCAACTTGGTAAGATTGATAAAAAAAATCAGTATATTCTGTATAGTTTTTCTCCAATCAAAAAAGAGCTTATGCAGGAGTTTGGTGAACATATGAAAAATTGTGTTGTCAAACCAGAAAAAGGATGGAGCTTATTATGGCTTCCCGTAAAGGTTTTTATTGATAAACCGCCTGTGTATTTGGCGATTTCTCAATCGATGCCCTGGAGTCTTTCGCTTTATAATTCTAAAACAATAGGTATTGTTCATGATATTGCTTTCGAAAAATTTCCAGACTATTACTCTTCGTCGCTACAAAAACTTCGTTCTCAAACAAGATACTTGGTAAAAAATGCAAATATTTTGATTTCTGTTTCGAAATTAACAAAACGTGATGTTGAGTCAGAATACGATATTTCTTCAAAAAGAATTACAGTTTCTTATCCGGGTGTATCTGAAAGATATTTTTCTAACACGAGTAAATACAAAAATAAATCTCCATATTTTCTATTTGTTGGTTCGCTTAAAAAAACAAAAAATATTCCTTTCATTCTCGGGGCATATTCAAAATTCATTCAAAAAACAAAAGCAAATATTGATTTAATTCTTACCGGGAGTAATAAATGGTTAGATCAAGATATTCAAAAAACAATGTCAGAGTTTCCAGGTTCTGTTAATAAGCGCATAATCTTTCTTGATTATGTGCCAGAAGATATTCTTCCATCACTCTATAAAGGGGCTTTGGGATTTGTTTCGCCTAGCTTATACGAGGGTTTTGGTTTGCCTACTGTAGAAGCGATGGCATCGGGATGTCCTGTAATTGTATCAACAGAAGGATCATCTCCCGAAATTACTGAAGACGCTGCTATTCTAGTTAATCCACATGACATGACAGAATTAATAACGGCATTTGAAAAAATTGTTTCCGACTCGGTTTGGAGAAAAGCTGCTACAGAAAAAGGG
The DNA here is from genome assembly GCA_964553595.1 of uncultured Gammaproteobacteria bacterium. GTDB lineage: Bacteria > Patescibacteriota > Microgenomatia > Levybacterales > UBA12049 > CAZKLH01. The sequence goes on from CAZKLH010000012.1 coordinate 3,706, forward strand.
AAACAACGGGCAAAAATATTTACATGGGAAAAATTTGCAAATCAGATTTTCGAACAAATTAATTGATAGTATGAAAAAGAAAATTGCAATTGTCAGGGGGAAATTCTTAAACAGTTATGAAATGCAATACTTTCAGCCACTTGAAAATGAATTTGATCTTGTCGGATTCAGCTCATTACGCCCTCTTCATAATTCGTTTCAGTTCCCAACAGTAAAACTACCAAGCCCAATGGATCTACCAGAGTTTCCGTATAAAATGCAACTTCTCAATAGAATTTTTGTCGATGCTCATTATTTATTTGGACTTGAGAACAAACTAAAAAGGTTTGATCTTGTTCATACAGCAGAGACATATTTTCATTTTACCCATCAGAGTCTTATTGCAAAGCAAAAAGGATTTGTTAAGAAAGTTATTGCAACAGTTTCTGAAAATATTCCATTTAATAACGAGGGAATATGGGGACGTCGTGGATTTAAAGAATTCGCAATCAAATATATCGATTATTTTATTGCTATATCAAATCAAGCACGAGAAGCATTAATTCTTGAAGGAGCTGATGCCAAAAAGATTACTATTATTGGTCATGGAATCGATACAAAAACGTTTACTCCAAAAAACAATATAGCAAAGAATACCGAAAGTAAACATATTACTATTCTTTTTTGCGGCAGAATAGAAAAGGAAAAAGGGGTATATGAAATTGTCTATGCAGCAAAAAAGTTGTTATCGGATGAGACATTACATAATTATTCACTTCAGTTTGTTTTTGTCGGGATTGGAGCAGAAGAAAAAAAACTGTTGGAATTGGAAAAACGGTTGAGTATCGATAGTAAAATTACACACAAACAGAGTAATTATTCCGAAATGCCAAATGAGTATAAAAATGCAGATATCTTTATTGCACCAAGCAGAGAAGATGGATATTGGCGAGAACAATTTTCCATGGTACTCCTTGAAGCTCAGTCATGCGGACTACCAATCGTTACAACAAATTCAGGCGCAATTCCAGAGAATGTCGCGGATGCTGCGTTGCTTATTCCTCCAGGAGACTTTATTTCGCTTGCAGATGCAATCAGAAAATTTATTTTGTCATCTCAATTACGCTATGCATATGCAAAAAGAGCAAGAGAAAGAGCAATTCGAATTCATGGTGCTGCGCTTGCGGCAAAAAAACTATCGAAAGTATATAACGAAATACTACAATGAAAATATTTTTACTTATTTTACATTTTGGTGGCTCAAAGGTAACTAATCAGTGTTTGAAAAGTATTCAAAAACACAAGGTAAGTTTTGATGAATTAATTGTTATTGATAATAGTAAAAATTTTCAATTAGGCGCATCAATATTTTTAAAAGAAAAAATGAAAGTTATAAAAAATGAGAAAAACTTAGGTTATGCAGCAGGAATGAATAAAGGAATTACGTATGCTCTTTCAAAATCTGCAGACTATATATTATTATTAAATAATGACATTCAATTTTTAAATAATCCAATTCCCAAATTGGTACAGTATCTCCAAAAGAATGAGAATGTCGGAATTATTTCTTCTGCAATCGAATTTAAAAAAAAAGGAAAAACATGCTACGATGTTGGTGGTATGGTAAATCTTTTATTTGGGAAAACAAAACACAAAGAAGTAGGCGTGTTATCTGATCAAAAAGAAAAAGTTGTAGATTATGTCTCTGGGTGTTTTATGATTGTCAAAAATGCAGTATTCCAAAAAATTGGGTTACTTGATGAGCGGTTCTTTTTGTACTATGAAGATGTTGATTTTTGTTTACGCGCACGAAAAGAAAATATTAAGACTGTTGTTTTACCAATTGAATCCGTATATCATCAATTAAGCGCTTCAGTTGAAAAAGATTCAAAAAAAGCTTTTTATTATCAAACAAAAAGTGCAGTGTTATTCGGAAAAAAATACTCATCACAATTTTTGAATATGTTGTTTGTTGTCGCACAGAGTGGTTTGATTTTTGTAAAAAACCCTTTTAATGGAATTGTTTGTTTTAGAGCAATTATCGAGAATTCATTATGATAACTGCGATTGTATTAGCCAAAAACGAGGAAAAGAATATTACAGACTGTTTAAAGAGACTTTCGTGGTGTGACGAAGTAATTGTTATTGATGATAATTCTACTGATAACACAAAAAAATTAGTGCAAGAAAATGGAGCTATTGTGTTTGCTCATTTCTTAGAAAGTAACTTTTCAAAGCAAAGAAATTTTGGATTATCGAAAGCAAAAGGAGAATGGGTTTTATTTATTGATGCAGATGAACGAATCGAAGAACCGTTGCAGAATGAAATTCAACAAGTAATAGGTAATGCATCACAAACCACAAACGGTTTTTTTATACAAAGAATTGATTATATGTGGGACAAACAGTTGAGGCATGGCGAAACGGGTAATAAGAAATTTCTGCGACTAGCTCGGAAAAATAAAGGCGAATGGGTTGGATCAGTGCATGAAGAATGGAAGATAACAGGAAAAATAGAAGAGCTGAACAGCCCTTTATTGCATTACCCTCATTCGTCAGTTTCGGAATTCTTAAAAGAAATCAACTTTTATACAGACTTGCGAGCAAAAGAACTTTACGAGCAGCGAGTTAAGGTAAATTTTTTTTCAATCATTCTGTATCCAAAAGCAAAATTCATTACTAACTATTTTTTTAAATTGGGTTTTTTGGATGGTATACCAGGACTTCTTGTGTCTTTATTTATGGCATTTCATTCATTTCTGGTTCGAGGTAAATTATGGCAACATTGGCAGAAAAAGTAGTAAAAATTCTTTTTTATACTTCCTTCTTCTCTTTTGTTCTTGCAGAAGTAGCACGCATTCCTGTTGGTAATGACATTGCAGTGTCAGTTAATGATATTGTCCTTTTATTGCTTATGTCGATTTGGGCATTGCATACTGTATGTTCAAAAAAGAGATTTCAAATAGACGCTTCGATTGTAAAAGCAATATTTTTATTTGTTGGAATTTGTATTTTGTCTCTACTGTTTAATTTGAAAAATTTAAGTGGCCCTGAATTTTTTACTTCATTTTTGTATATTGTTCGATGGGCTATTTATGCTGGGATATATTTTGTGGTTTATGGTTTTGATAAAACATTTAACAAAACAATTCCAATTTTAATGTGCATCTCTGGTTTTGTGATTCTTATATTAGGATATCTGCAGTATTTTCTGTATCCAAACCTCCGTAATTTATACTACCTTGGCTGGGACGAGCACATCTATAGAATGTTTTCGACATTTCTTGATCCAAATTTCGTAGCTGTATTTTTTGTGCTATTACTGTTGTTATCACTTGACCTTTTTTTCAAAAATCAAAAAATAAATAAATTCTTGTTTCTATTTTCTGGAATAATTTCTTTAATGACTTTATTTGGAATATTTTTAACATATTCTCGAACTGGTATAGTTATGCTTACCGTAAGTATTTGTGTATACCTATGTCTTCAAGGAAAAAAAATGTGGGTTAGTGGATTTTTAATTGTAGGCATTTTGCTCCTTTTTTTGTCACAGTTGTTTTTTAAAGTAGAAAGCACAAATATCTTCAGAACAACTTCAAGTTTGGCACGAGTTACATCTTCACAGCAAGCCATCGTGATATTCTCTCATAGTCCCATTTTTGGAGTCGGGTTTGATGCGTATAGATATACGAACAAAAGGTTAGGATTTTCAAAAGAGAGTATCTTGCCAAATCATGCAGGAGCTGGAACAGATAATAGTTTTCTTTTTGTGTTAGCAACCACGGGGATTATTGGATTTGCAGCGTATATTTTTCTTTTGAGAAGCATATTACGAATTAATAATTCGCCGCTTATTATTTCCTCATATGTTGGAATTTTTGTAGCATCTTTTTTTGTTAACGCCTTATTCTATCCATTTCTTATGCAGTGGTTTTGGATGCTTATTGCGGTTAGGGAGAATACGTAACTTTTCGATCAATCTCCATGTTGTTGCCAGCCGGATCGGTTACAACCACTTTGATTTTATTGTCTCCGTTTTGCAGAGGTATATCATAGGAAAATTTACCATTCACATCGACAATTGCCCAGAAATCGTTCACCGTTACTTTGTTTCCTGCATCTGTTTTTCCAGAAACTGTTGCTTTATTGCTATCTTTGGAAAATGATTGATTGTCGGATGGAGTATCAACGCTGAGATTGGGTTTTGAATTTAGGAAAGTGATTGTTTGCTCGTTAGAAAAATCACTTTCCGAATCAGAGCTGCTGTCGGATGCCTTTGCTTTAATAACGTTATCTCCTTTGGTAAGGGTAAAATCTGTAAAAGAAAATTTGCCATCTTGGCCAGCTTTTACTTTGTCTATGAGCGTATCGTTATCATAGAGATTAACCACGGTAGAAGATTTTGTTGTTCCATGTATGGCAATTTGAGCGCTGTTTGTTGCATTTGGTAAAACGTCTATAACTGGTGGAGCAAGGAATAGTGGCGCTTTGTTTTTTGTGGGTGTATTTTGAGAATTCCTCGATCCACCTACAAACAGAGCAGCGTTGATCATGGCTGGGAGTCCGTACTTCGCAAGCGCAATAACGATGACAATAATACCTACTACAGTTAAGGCAATATTTCTTTCTTCTTTCTTCTCTGCGTTTCTAGATAATCTTGATTGGCGGTTAATGTTCATAACAATTTTTTGTGAGCCGCCTCTCGGATTCGAACCGAGGACCTACGCTTTACGAAAGCGCCGCTCTACCAACTGAGCTAAGGCGGCTGCAATTCGTATTGTAATAAATCTTATTATAAAGAGCAAATATATTAGGAAGTTCTTTTCTTTGCCTTGAGGTATTCTTTGCCGTGTCCAACAATCGAATTGATCGGCGTATTATTTTTGCAATAGGGACATTCATTTTCATCAAAAGCCTCTGCTTCTAGAATGCCAAGTTGTGTAAATGGAACACCGAGGGTAGTCGAGTTTACTAATTTTGGATCTCGGTTAATCATGACGCACACAGAAACAATATTTCCACCGGCATTTCTCACAGCATCTACGACTCGTTTTATTGACCCTCCAGTAGTTGTGAGATCTTCAACAATCAAAACATTTTTTTCTTTTACCAAACCATCGTATCCTCGTTTGAATTCCTGGTTTTTATTGAAAAGTTGATCCGGACTAGAAACCTTCTCTGTAAAAATACTTAAAACATCCTTGTTTGTTAACTGCGATAAATGATAAGCGGCCCATTGTGAAAGAATAATACCTCCAACTGCAGGACCAACGACAACATCTATTTTTGCATTTTTAAATTTTTCGGCAAACAGTAATCCTACCTTAGAAACCTCATTGGTGTGGGGATAGAGCATGTCTTTTCGAATATACACACTTCCATGCTTACCAGAAGTGTAAACAAAATGACTGTCTGTAATAATCGCCCCTAACTGTTTCAGAATTTCAACGACGTCTCTTTTCATCGGAATTGATTGATTGTTTTTTTTGTTTCTAGCGCAATTTCTCTTGCTTTCTTTGCAAAATTTGTGTCGATTGATGCATAAATAATAGACCTGCTCGCATTAAACATGATACCACTTTTATTTTTATCTATGCCAGCCTGCACTGCTTCTTTGATTTGTGCTTGTTGCGCTCCCATACCTGCCGATAAAAAAATTCTTTTTGGAAAAATCGATCTCAATTCCTTCAATTCTTTGGGATAAGTAGCTCCAACAAAGATTCCAAAATTATCGTATTTCCACTGAGCAATTTTTTCTCCCATGGTAAGGTAATATGGTTTTCCATCAACGACTAGATCCTGGAATTGCTTGGAGTCAGGATTTGAAGTTTTTAACAGAAGAATGGTACATTTTTCTTTGTAAGAAAAGAAAGGCAGAAGAGAATCAAGGCCTAAATGCGGGTAAACAGTGACTGCATCGGCCTGCCAATATTCAAATACTGATTTTGCATACATTTTTGCTGTGTTGCCGATGTCTCCTCGTTTTGCATCTAATACAATAGGGATTTCGGGAAAGTTTTTCTGTGCATATTCAATTGTTTTTTTGAGCTGTTGCAGTCCTTCAATGCCCTGGGCTTCGTAAAAGGCAATGTTTGGTTTATATGCACAAACTAAATCGTGTGTTGCATCGATAATTGCTTTATTAAATGTAAAGATTGGGCTATTTTTTTCACGAATATGATCTGGCAGTTTATCCATATCCGGATCAAGACCAATGCATAGCAGGGAATTATTCTTTTCTATTATTCTATTGAGTTTGTCAAAAAAATTCATACAATTAGAGGTTGTCTATCAGAATGTAACTACGATTCCTGCACAGGATGAGATCTGTGTTTTCTTTGCCCTGCAATTTTTATTTCCAAAAGAGACCGACGTAGCATCGCTTGAGCTTCTGCAAAATCTTCCGCACTTATTTTTTTCTCCATGAGATCTTCTGCTCTTTTTTTTGCTTCTTTTGCGCTTTCTATTTCTATATCTTCGCTTCTTTTTGCATAATCTGCAAGTACCGATACTTGTTTGCTGTCGACTTCTATAAAGCCTCCCTCAACAGCGAGGAATTGTTCATTCTTCCCATTTTTTATAACAAGCTCGCCATGAGCAAGCTTTGATAATAGTTGTGTATGATTGGGGAGAATTGCAAGTTGACCATCAACAGTTGGTACAATGAGTTCTTCAACTTCACCTTGAAATATCACTGATTCTGGAGTAACAATTTGGAGATGAAAGGTCATTTTTTCGTATTTTCTACTGCTTCGTCGATAGTCCCGATCATGTAGAATGCTCTTTCTGGCAAATCGTCATGTTTTCCCTCAAGAATTTCCTTAAATCCACTGACTGTGTCTTTTGTCGAGACATATTTTCCAGGTTGTCCCGTAAATATTTCGGCCACAAACATTGGTTGGCTTAAGAATCTCTGAATTTTTCTTGCTCTGGCGACTGTTCGTTTGTCGTCGTCGGATAATTCGTCAATTCCCAAAATAGCAATAATATCTTGCAAATCTTTGTAGCGCTGTAGCACTTTTTGAACACCTCTGGCAACTTCGTAATGCTCAGCTCCTACAATATTTGGATCAAGAATGCGGGATGTTGAGGTGAGTGGATCAACTGCTGGATAAATGCCCTGTTCTGCAATTGAGCGCTCAAGCGTGATGGTTGCATCAAGATGGGCAAAGATTGTTGCAGGAGCTGGGTCGGTGTAATCATCTGCAGGAACATAAACGGCTTGTACCGATGTAATTGACCCTTTCTTTGTTGAAGTAATGCGTTCTTGCAGTGTTCCAATCTCGCTGGCAAGCGTTGGTTGATAACCAACCGCTGATGGCATTCGTCCTAATAGAGCAGAAACTTCTGATCCTGCTTGTGCAAAGCGAAAGACGTTGTCGATAAAGAGTAATACGTCTTCTTTTTTTACATCTCGGAAATATTCTGCCATGGAAAGCGCAGTTAGTGCGACACGGAGTCTATTTGCTGGTGGTTCGTTCATTTGCCCGTAGACCATGACTGTTTTATCCATAACTTTTGCTTCGAGCATTTCGAGCCATAAGTCGGTTCCTTCGCGCGTTCGTTCTCCAACTCCAGCAAAGACAGAATGACCCTTGTGTTCCATTGCAATATTTCGAATAAGCTCTTTTACGATAACTGTTTTTCCAACTCCTGCTCCTCCAAATACTGCAACTTTTCCTCCCTTTGTGAAGGGAGCAATAAGATCGATAACTTTTATACCCGTTTCAAGAATTTGTGGTTTTGTTTCTTGATCGATAAGTGGCGGTGGATTTTTGTGAATTGGTTCAAATTTAACATCTTTATCATCGAACCTCTTTCCATCGATTGGTTTTCCTAAAACATTAAATATTCTTCCCAGCGTTTTTTCGCCAACAGGAACACTAATTGGTTTGTTTGTATTAACTACTTTCATGCCTCGGACTAATCCATCTGTTGAATCAAACGAAAGTGTTTTTACTTCGTGATTTCCGATCTCAAATTGTACTTCTAAAACGAGCTCTTTTTTATTTGGAAGCGTAATGATAAGTGCGTCGTAAATATGGGGAAGCTGTTCAGGAAAATATACATCGACGACTGGTCCTTGAACCCTCACAACAACACCATCGTTATTTTGTTTTTTTTCTATTTTTTTATTTTCTTTCATATTATTGTAGTCCTCCGCTAATGTCTAAGATTTCGCTAGTAATTTTTGCCTGCCTTGTTTTGTTGTACTCTAATCTCAGGTCTTCGATTATATCATTTGCGTTGTTTGTTGCGTTTTGCATGGCAATCATTCTACTTGCTTGTTCTGACACAAAGCTTTCCAAGAAGTACTGATACACGGTCATTTCTATGTATTTTTTAAGAAGTGCAGGTAATAGTTCTGTAATGCTTGGTTCAAATATTCTTGTATCGTTTTTTTGTCCGGGGTCACTTGGTAATTTTATGGGGAGAAGATCAACTATTTTTGGTGTTTGGGTAAAAATGCTGGTGAAATGAGTAGAGAGAATTTTTACTGATGCTACTTTTCCTGAAAGATAGTAGTCGTCAATAATTCGTGTGACAGGGTAGATAGAAGAAAGGAGGGGGAGCGTTGTGCCAAAAACAAACGAAGCGAGCACTTCATTTTTTAGGTGTACAACTTGTCCTTCAATTTTTTTCCCAACAGTCAGAAAAATAGTATCTTTTTCTGTTTCTCTAAATGTAAAGAATTCTTTAAAAAGGTTCGTAATCAGACCACCGCACAAGCCTTTGTCTGGAGAGATTGCAATGAGCAATGTTTTTCCGATTCGTTGTTCGAGATATGGATGGGGGAGATCTGTGTTTGTTTGTGTTGAAATATTTTGTGAGATTTGCGTCAGTTTCTCAACATAGGGCCTTGCAGACACTGCGGCCTGCTGCGCTTTTTTAAGTTTTGATGCAGAGATCATTTGCATTGCGCGAGTTGTTTTGGAAACATTCCGTGATGCCTGCATTCTTCTTTTTAGTGCATGAATACTTGCCATATAATTACACAGTAAATAACTTTTTAAATCCCTCTACGGTTTTTTGCATGTGTTTGCTTGTTGTTTCATTTAATTTTTCGCCAGTTGAAAGCTCTTCAATAAGTTTTTCATCGTGAAGCAAAACGTATTCATGGAGCTCTTTTTCGAATCGTTGAATTGCAGCAACTGGCACATCGTCAGTATGTCCATTAATGACAGTCCAAATGCTTAAGACCTCAAGCGCTTCCGAAAGTGGTCCATACTGCGGTTGTTTTAAAATTTCTGTAAGTCTTTTTCCTCGTTCGAGTTGAGAAAGTGTTGATGCATCTAATTCGCTTCCAAACTGTGCAAAGGCTGCCAATTCTCGAAACTGGGCAAGATCAAGGCGCATTTTGCCAGCGACTGATTTCATTTCACCCGTCTGTGCTGCCCCACCAACGCGAGACACAGAATTACCGACATTCACTGCCGGTCGAATGCCGATGTTAAAAAGATCTGCTTGTAGGTAAATTTGTCCGTCGGTAATAGAAATAACATTGGTTGGGATGTATGCAGAAATGTCGTTTGACTGCGTTTCTATAATTGGTAGTGCGGTAATTGATCCTCCGCCATTTTTTTTGTTTAGTCGTACTGCTCTTTCTAGTAATCTACTATGTAAATAAAAGATGTCTCCAGGGTATGCCTCGCGGCCTGCAGGTCTTCGAAGAACCAAAGAGATTTGCCTATATGCCCAGGCGTGTTTTGTTAGATCATCATAGACAATAAGGACATCTTGCCCTTTTTCCATGAAGTATTCTGCGATTGCAACACCTGCGTATGGTGCTATATATTGCATTGCGGCTGGGTCGGCAGCATTCGCCGCGACAACAATTGTATAGGGAAGAGCATCTTCTTCTTCGAGTTTGTTAATAATTTGTGCCACACTGCTTTGTCTTTGTCCAATAGCAACATAAATGCAGACAACATCAGGTTTGGCATTTGTTTGTTTTTTTGATTTGTCTTTTTTTGTGGATTTAACTTTCTGATTGATAATTGCATCAATTGCTATTGCTGTTTTGCCAAGTCCTCTGTCTCCAATAATAAGTTCTCTCTGTCCTCGACCAATCGGAATCATTGCATCAATTGCTTTAATGCCTGTTTTGAGTGGAGTATTTACTGGCTCTCTATCAACAACTCCAGCAGCAATTCGTTCGAGTGGCATTTCTTTCCCATCTTTAATTCTTGGTTTTCCATCGAGGGGATTTCCTGTTGGGTCAATAACACGGCCGAGTAATCCTTCGGACACAGAAATACTTAGCAGTTTTCCGGTTGTCTTAATGCTGTCTCCTTCTCGAATAATACTACCTTTATCCAGCAAAATAATAGACGCTGAGTCTTCGTCGAGATTCAACACAACGCCCTTACTGCCGTTTGAAAAATCAACC
>CAZKLH010000013.1:0-13787 GCA_964553595.1 uncultured Gammaproteobacteria bacterium
AGGCGTTGGGTCAAGAGCAGAATTATAATGTGCTTATATCGTTATTAATAAGGTGTCCAAGGCGAGTCTTTGAGAAACGTTTGTTGTTTGTACTGTTATATACGTTTTTTGCAGAGAAATAAGCATTTTTTGATATGTCGCAATAGAGTTATTATCAGAATCGTTTATTTTTTTTGTTGGATTAACTATCCTATGGAGAAGTTCTTTTCTAACTGCAAGAATCATTCCTTCGAGCCACTGTGTTGCATTGTCTTTTGTTTTCGAAGCATCTTGGGCTATTTTAAAACGATCCCCTATGCTAATTGATAAAATAGTAGAAAGCATCTCAGTGTATGGTTGAAGATCTTTCTCGACTGTTCCAGACTGGTTTTCATCAAGCCGGGTTATAAAGCACCTTGAGCGAATTGTTTCTAAAAGAAGATTACTGTCTGAGACGCTCAAAATAAAAAGAGCGTGTTCTGGTGGCTCTTCAAGAATTTTTAAGAGAGCTTGTTGTGCCTCAAGCGTTAAATTTTCGGCATCCTCTATAAGTATTGCCTTTGTAGTTCCAGAGAGTGGTTTAAGATGAAGTTGTTGCTGCATTCTTCGAATCGCCTCAATACCAATAGAGTTTGTTTTTTTGTCTTGTTCAGACACGTGATATGTGTCGAAAGACGATATGTTTTCTTCTTTGCAAATTTGCAAGATTTTATTATTTCGTGGTTCTTTTTCTTTTGCAGCAAGGAGAATACTTTTCATATCGATTGGAATTGTAACCTTGACTTTGTAAACGCTTTTATTCTATCATAAGCCCAATGCCCACTACTGATAATTACAATCAGTCGCTATCGGATCCTCCACCTCCAAATGGTTCAACCACTGGAATGGAAAACCAATCAATATCCGACATGCTTCTCTCGGATCATGTTTTGACTCAACCGCAATACGACGAAATAAAGCTAAAAAGTCTTATGCAGAATGTCTCGATAGATTCTGTGTTGCAAGCCTCGGGTATTGTGCCTGCAGAAAAAATTGCACAGCTTAAAGCAAAATCTTTAGGGATTCCTTTTGTGACGTTGAAAGAGACGACGTTTTCTCCTCAAGCGCTTAGTTTTATTCCACAAGTAGTTGCACAGCGTTTTGTTCTTATTCCGTTTGCGTTTGACGACAAAACAAGGGTGCTCTCTGTTGCTATGAGCAATCCTGTTGACATAGATGCACTAACATTTATTCGTCAAAAAACAGGACTTTCTATTAAATCTTTTGCCGCAACTGCCGATGATGTTGGTAATGCAATAAAAGAGCAATATAGGCAGGAATTGGTTGGGCAAATTGGTGAGGCACTAAAAGAAACCGAGGAGCTGGGCAAAAAAAAGGCAATCGATAGCACGCAGATCGCTCAAATTATTAAAGGTCCTATTGCCAATGTCGTTTCAACGGTTCTCGAGTATGCAGTAACAAGCAGGGCTTCTGATGTTCACATCGAGCCACAAGAAGATAGAGTGAGGGTTCGCTACAGAATCGACGGAATTTTATACGACAAATTAAGTCTACCAAAAGCAGTGCAAGAGGCAGTGATTTCGCGCATAAAGATTTTATCCGAGATGAAAATAGATGAACACAGGAGTCCGCAAGACGGTCGTTTTAATTTTAAAGTTGGCAAAGAAGAGGTTGATCTTCGTATTTCGGTTATGCCGACAACCTTTGGAGAGAAAATTGTTATGCGTTTGCTTCGTAAGTCAGGAGGAATTCCTTCGTTGCAAGATTTAGGACTTACGGGCACTGCATTAAAGAATTTAGAAACAGCAATTCTTCGTCCTCATGGAATTATTCTTGTATGCGGCCCAACCGGTAGTGGTAAAACAACAACGTTATATGCGGTGCTTTCGAGGTTGAATACTACCCGGGTAAATATTACTTCTCTTGAGGATCCAATTGAGTACCAAATTGCAGGAGTAAATCAGGTGCAGGTCAACCCGAACGTCGGGTTGACATTTGCAGATGGTCTTCGGGCATTTTTGCGGCAAGATCCAAATATTATTCTGGTTGGGGAAATCAGAGATCAAGAGACGACAGATTTGGCTATTCAGGCAGCGTTAACAGGACATTTGGTTTTTTCAACGCTGCATACTTCTAATGCATCTGGTGCATTGCCAAGGCTTTTAGATTTAGGTGCAGAAAGTTTCTTGCTAGCCTCGACAATAAATGCAATTGTCGGGCAAAGAATTGTTCGAAAGATTTGTCAAAATTGCAAGCAGTTATATGTTCCCCCACCGCAAATTATTGATGAAATGAAAGTAATTTTAGGAAAACTTTTTCCACCAGCAACAGGCGAGATAAAATTGGCTAAAGGAAAAGGATGTACAGAATGTGGGAATGCCGGATATATTGGTAGGATGGGTATTTTTGAAGTGTTGCCAGTATCCGAAAAAATTGCCCATCTTGTTTTGGAACATACAGATAGTGCAACAATAGACAAGCAAGCCGTCGCAGATGGCATGATTACCATGCGCCAAGACGGATATCTAAAGGTATTGCAAGGGATCACAAGCGTTGAGGAAGTATTGCGAGTTGCCCAAGACTAGAATCTCTGTGATCCGATACTACGAGGGACTTGACGATTCCTTCTTGGTGTGTGCTAGTATAAGTAAGGAGAGAAAAATATGGAGATACGAGAATTATTACACGCAACTATTCAAAATAATGCATCAGATTTACATTTGCTCCCTGGTATTCCGCCTGCAATTCGTATCGATGGCGAGCTCGCTTATTTAGCGCATTATGACGTACTGACACAAAAAGATGTCGAGGTGATGATTTATTCCCTTCTTACCCCTGAGCAAAAAGAGTTGCTTCTTGCAAATAGAGAGCTTGATTTTTCCATAGGATTTGGAGAAACAACGCACGTAAATGCCGGGAGATTTCGTGTGAATGCCTACTATCAAAAAAAATATCTCTGTGCCGCATTCCGATTTCTTCCAACAGCGATTCGTACCATAGAAAATCTTAATTTGCCCAAGATTTTGCATCAGTTTACTGCGCTCAAACACGGATTCATACTTATTTGTGGTCCCTCTGGGCATGGAAAATCAACAACGCTTGCTGCAATTATTAATGAGATAAATACAAACCGTTTTTCGCATATTCTTACTATTGAAGACCCAATCGAATATGTCTACCCAAGAGGTAAAAGCATTATTTCTCAACGTGCAATAGGTATCGATACGCATTCATGGGCAGCAGCACTGCGGTCGGCATTGCGCGAAGATCCAGACGTTGTATTAGTTGGTGAGATGCGAGATCCAGAAACAATAGCAGCGGCAATTACTGTAGCAGAAACAGGCCATTTGGTTTTTTCAACGCTTCACACAAATTCTGCGTCGCAAAGTATCGATAGGATTGTTGACGTGTTTCCTCCTCATCAGCAAGCCCAAATTAGAATTCAACTTGCTGCAACTCTTAAAGGAATTGTATCACAGCGGTTATTACCAAAAATTGGCGGAGGAAGAATTCCAGCAGCAGAGGTGCTTATTGGGAATGCGGCGGTTGCAAGCAATATTCGTGATGGAAAAACCCACGTGATTGATTCTATTATTCAAACATCCCAAGATGTTGGCATGATACCTTTTGAAGCATCCCTTGCCTCTTTAGTGCTTTCGGGTTCTATTACACTCGATACAGCAAAGAGTTACGCTGTGTATCAAGAAGAACTTCTTCGTAGGGTCGGATAATGAGACTATCATATAAAGCGGTTACTCGCGATGGCAAAACAGTTTCTGGAGTTATAGAAGCAAAAGACGAAAACGAGGCGGGCTCGTATCTTCGTAGTCGCGGCATTTTGCCGATACATATTTCCAAGCCAGCCTCAGCGGATATTTTTAAAAATGTTCCATTTCTTGGTAAGAATAGTAAGTCACAGCTTGTTTTTGTTACCAGGCAGCTTTCTTCTATGTTGACCTCAGGGCTTACGCTTATGCAATCACTCAATGTGCTAAAAGAGCAACTGCAAAACGAGCCGATGGGAGATGTACTTAAAGGTGTTATGGTTAGCATGGAAGACGGGCGACCATTTTCTCAAGCGATTGCAAAATATCCAGAGACCTTCTCTCCTATTTATGTGTCATTGGTAAAAGCGGCAGAATCGTCTGGAATTTTGGAAAAAGTCATGAACCGCTTAGCAGAAAATCTGGAAAAACAGGAACAATTAGCAGCTACAATTAAAGGAGCACTTCTTTATCCTCTTATTATTGTTATTGGCATGTTGGGTGTTATGGCTATTATGATGATATTTGTTGTGCCGCCTCTGGCAAGCGTTTATGAAAGCTTGCACGTTGAGCTGCCGTTTATTACAAAGATCGTGATTGGTATTTCTCATTTCGTAACAAACTTCTGGCCGCTTGCAATTGGTGGTGTTGTTTTATTTGTTTTCTTGCTCACCAGGATAAAACAAAGTGAAACCGGAAAAATAATTCTTGATAATATTATGTTAAAACTTCCTGTTTTTGGTAAATTAATTCGAGAATCAATTCTTGCAGAATTAACCAGAACTTTAGGACTTCTTATTGGTAGTGGCACTTTGGTAGTTGATGCATTTATGCAATCGTCTGTGGTTGTTGGCAACGAGCAATATAAAAATGCAATAGTTAACATAGCAAAGCGTGTTGAAAAAGGGGTATCTGTTTATGATGCAATGGTTTCTTCTCCACTTTTTCCGCCCCTTTTAACCCAAACAGTAAAAATTGGAGAGCAAACAGGAAAACTCGATGAATCTCTGCTTCGTGTTTCTGAATATTTCGAACGCGAAGTAAACCAAGCTACAAAAACGCTTACTACAGCATTAGAACCGTTTATTTTAATTTTTTTGGGAGTAGGAGTTGGTGGGATGATTATTGCAATCATCACTCCAATTTATAGCTTAATTAACGCTATTAAGTAGTTTTTTGAATCTAGATCTATCCCATAGAAAACTGCCCTCTTGACAAGAAATAAATAATATGAGTATTGTATATACATACAGAAAACATGAAAGTAATTCACTCAAACAAAGCTTCTAAAAACAAGAAAGGTTTTACACTAATCGAACTCCTCATTGTTATTGCAGTCATCGGCGTCTTAGCAACAGTAGTCTTAATTGCAATAAATCCGCTAGAACAATTTGCAAGAGCGAGAGATGCGGGAAGAAAATCAGCTATTTCTCAAATGGCTGCCGCTATGCAAGCATTTTACACAGGACATAATGCATCATATCCACCAACAGCGACTATCCCATTGGTTGCTGGACAATGGATTCAAAATTTCTTAGTTAGTACTGGTGAGATGCAAACACCAGCTCCCACCATTGCCTATAATGCCGGCTCTTTTAATAATATTGTTTGTTCCCCTGCAGTTACTGCTACTATTTTAGTAAAAGATCAAGATAATAACTATTGTTTTACTGGTGATGTTGCGACGGCTCCATTAAATGTCACTATTGGTGCAGCGCTTGAATCTGCAGCTGAAAGCAGTAAATGTGCCGCACCTAACATAGCTGTTGAAATGTGGTATTCAAAAACTAATGTGCAAGGTGTTGCGTGTACCACTGGTTTAGTGGTCGGTTCTACTGTTGCTGCGAAGACTGCAGCAATCAATGCGCTTTTTGATCCAACTGTCGCCCCTGCATCTCTTGTCCCCTAATGCCTCTTATTCCCTTTCTGTCTAATGGAGTAATATCTTTGTTTTTTTTTGTAATTGGTACATTCTTTGGGAGCTTCTTGAATGTATTAATTGATAGATTGCCACGCTTGTTAAGTTATTCAGCATTTATTTTCTTTAACTCTAGCACTACTAAAGAAATTTAAAAATTGCTTCTTTTAAAATTTATCAAGACATAATATTAATATAGTCAATTACTTCCTTTTTTAATTTAAAACTGTAGGCTTCTGAATATTTTCCCTACACTATACAATGCGTTCTATGATGCCTTCAGAATCATCTTTCTGAAAATACTGCATTTTATTAATCAATTATAAAATACCTTCATACCTATTACACAAACATCTTCAATTATTTTCATGTTATTTTAGTGTTTTATATTTAAAATAATTTTTAAAATCGTTTAATAACCATTTTCTTTTCATTTTTATTTAAATGATTTTTTGTTTGTTAATGACGACATAAAATTTTTAATATTAAGAGTTGATAGTAGTAGACTATCTCTAGTATTTTATTGCAATCATCACTCCAATTTATAGCTTAATTAACGCTATTAAGTAGTTTTTTGAATCTAGATCTATCCCATAGAAAACTGCCCTCTTGACAAGAAATAAATAATATGAGTATTGTATATACATACAGAAAACATGAAAGTAATTCACTCAAACAAAGCTTCTAAAAACAAGAAAGGTTTTACACTAATCGAACTCCTCATTGTTATTGCAGTCATCGGCGTCTTAGCAACAGTAGTCTTAATTGCAATAAATCCGCTAGAACAATTTGCAAGAGCGAGAGATGCGGGAAGAAAATCAGCTATTTCTCAAATGGCTGCCGCTATGCAAGCATTTTACACAGGACATAATGCATCATATCCACCAACAGCGACTATCCCATTGGTTGCTGGACAATGGATTCAAAATTTCTTAGTTAGTACTGGTGAGATGCAAACACCAGCTCCCACCATTGCCTATAATGCCGGCTCTTTTAATAATATTGTTTGTTCCCCTGCAGTTACTGCTACTATTTTAGTAAAAGATCAAGATAATAACTATTGTTTTACTGGTGATGTTGCGACGGCTCCATTAAATGTCACTATTGGTGCAGCGCTTGAATCTGCAGCTGAAAGCAGTAAATGTGCCGCACCTAACATAGCTGTTGAAATGTGGTATTCAAAAACTAATGTGCAAGGTGTTGCGTGTACCACTGGTTTAGTGGTCGGTTCTACTGTTGCTGCGAAGACTGCAGCAATCAATGCGCTTTTTGATCCAACTGTCGCCCCTGCATCTCTTGTCCCCTAATGCCTCTTATTCCCTTTCTGTCTAATGGAGTAATATCTTTGTTTTTTTTTGTAATTGGTACATTCTTTGGGAGCTTCTTGAATGTATTAATTGATAGATTGCCACGCAATGAAAGCATTCTTATTTCGAGATCCTACTGTGAAAGCTGTAAAAAAAAACTGCAATGGCTAGATCTTTTCCCTGTGTTTTCTTATCTTTTCCTTTGGGGAAAGTGTCGATACTGCAAGGCAGTCATTCCACTTAGAATTTTCATAGTTGAAATAATAACTGGTATATTGTTTGTTGCCTTAACAAGTGTCGCCTCTCCCCTTCTTAGTCCATTTGTATTTTTTCTCTATGCTGCAATTGCGTGTTGTTTGGTAGTTATATTTTTTGTTGATTTGGAGCAGGGAATTATTTCAGATCAAATGCTTATCGCTCTTTTAATTTTATCTATTGTACTTCATCTCTTTGTTCCATTTTCAACATTACCAACCTATTTTTTATCGGCTGTTGGTTCGTTTCTGTTTTTTTTGGCTATTTATCTTGTAACAAAAGGGAAAGGTATGGGGTTAGGGGATGTAAAATTCGCTTTTGTTATCGGACTTTTTTTGGGATTTCCAAATGCACTATTTACATTCTATTTAGCCTTCTTGACAGGCGCAATAGTTTCGCTCATACTGGTTATATTGCGTAAAAAACGGTTTAAAAAAGATTCGATTCCGTTTGGACCATTTCTGGTTGCAGGAATAGTATTTACTTTTATATTTGGAGATATAATAAAAAGTTTTGTGCCATTTTTATAGAAATGAAAATTTTCTATTTCTAGTATGAATAAAGGAAAAGAAGGACTTACAATAATTGAACTTCTTGTGACAGTAAGTCTTATTGGAGTACTTGCTGTAGTGTTGGTGAGTATTATTAGTCCTTTGGGAAATTTCCAGAAAGCACGAAATGCGCAAAGAAGAAGTGACATCGAGCAAATAAAGCGGATGTTGGAGTTATACTATAACGATAATGGTGCATATCCTTGCGTACAGTCAGCTTCCCCTTCAAACTCAAATAGCCCATGTCCGGGTACTGGAATAGCTCCTAAGGAGTTTATTTTAACTAATGCTGGATCATCAAATGTCTATCCAGCGTGGAGCGCCTCTTATGCTTCCGTGGTTCCTGAGGATCCTACTGCTGGTGGATCAAAGTGTCCCGCAAGTTCGGCACCCTCGAAAAGTTATTCATACTCCGCATATACTACTTCTGGAACTCCTCAAGGGTATACGATATTTTTTCAATTAGAGGGAAATTCAGATCCAGATATTGCAGCTCCAAAACCGGCACCTTTATATACAAACGGAGGAACCTGTAATACTCCTGGGAGCGGCGGCACTTGTGTAACCTTTACAACTGCAAATACAAGATACTGCAGCGGAAGGCAATATAACGATTGGATAAATGTGCCATAAATAATATGAGGCGATTTTTTAAATTACAAAGTGAAAAAGGGTTTACGCTTATAGAGCTTCTTATTGTTATTGCAATCATTGGTATTCTGTCTGCGTTTTTAACAACAAACTATATAACCGTAAGGCAACGGGCCAGGGATGCACAAAGAAAGGCAGATCTTCGGCAAGTGCAAGCAGCTTTAGAGCAATATCGAGCAGATCAGCAGGCATATCCAGCAAGCGGCATTAATAATTTTTATCTTGGATCAGCAGCGTGCCCTACGCCCGGACCATTTAATTTTACAGTCTCTGGGACAACGTATACTTATATGACAGCAGTTCCTTGTGATCCTTCTGGAACAGGATATTATGAAGGAGGAAATTATTATTATCGTAGCAATAGTTCTAATACGACATATGTTCTTGTTGCATGTCTTGAGAATACAAATGACACAGGTCCAAACACCATAGCAGATCCAAGTGGGCTTATTAATTACCAATCTGATTCGTCATTTTCTACTGCCTGTTCTGGAAGATTCTATTATTTATACAACCCATAAATAAAACCGTGAGTTATGTATGCACTGCTCTTTGCATTTAGAAATAAAGTTAATATCAACGGGTTTACGCTTGTTGAATTAATTGTTGTCATGGCGGTTTCCACAACGCTTTCTTTACTTGGTATAGCAGCATTTGTTAGTTTTAGTCATACCCAGGAGATGAATTCTGCGCAAAGAGACGTTGTAACCATGCTTGAAACCGCGAAATTCAGAGCACAGTCGCAGGCTTTACCACCAAGTCGCAGTGGCCCGTGTCTCGTACCTGTAGGTGTACCGCCACTCCCTCCACCGCTCTATGGATATTCGGTTGATTTTACTTTCTCTTCAGGTACGTATGCTTTATATGATCATTGTGGCAATTCTCCTGTTACTGATACAGAAGACAGCACTGTAGTTCAAAAAAAAACACTTTCACCAGTCTCTCCAGCATCGATTATATTTCCTACTCCCGCTCCTCCGGGAGATAGTACAGCAAAAGTAGCAGGAAGCAACACGACAGTTTTTTTTCCTGTAATTTCTGGCGGTAGAGGCTTGTCTGGAGATCCAGCAAGTATTGTAATAACAATCAGTGGTTACAATCAAACGCGAACAATCACAGTTTTTAACGATGGGAGAATTGTTGCGCCATGAATAAAGGACAAACACTCATAGAAGTTTTGGTTGCCCTTGCGACCTCAGTTGTTATCGCATCTGCCATAATAACGCTTGCAGTTTATTCTTTGAATAACACACAATTTAGCAAATCACAGAGCCTTGCCACACAATATGCCCAGGAAGGCATGGAGATTGTAAGGTCAATTAGAGATAATAACTATACGATATATACGGGGCTTTTTCCACAAGCGACAGTAAATCCGTATTGTCTTCCTGTGGGAAATACAAACTTGCTTTCAATTACTCCTGGCGCTTGTACGAACACGAGTGTTGTGAGCGGATTCATCAGGGAAATCGACCTTACACCAGGGACTGCTCCAGTGGGTGCCTGTAGCAATAGTATGGATAAAATTGAAACGACTGTGAAATGGACAGATGGAAAATGCGATATAGATGTTTACTGTCATCAAGTCGATCTTGTTTCCTGCTTGGATAAGCCATATGTTGCACCAACGCCATAAAACAAACGACATTGGGTTTACGCTTATAGAGCTTTTAGTAGCGATAGGTGTTTTTCTTGCTGTCGGAACAGTTATTGGCCTCATTCTTTCTGCATCTCTTCGCAGTTCTACGAAGTCAAGTACAATTACTAATGTCAGGCAAAATGGAACATATGCTATTACTCAAATGGCAAAAATGATACGAGCAGCACAACATTGGGATATTTCCAGGGGAGATGGTGTGAGTCAGGATAATACTACCTATACAACGGCGTGTGTTTCTGGAGCGCAGTATCATTATTTAAAAGTTACCTCTTCTTCGGGCGTCCAAACAAAATTTACCTGTACCGGTTCGCCGGCAAATCTTTCTTGGCAAGGAGCGGCGATAAATGCTCCATTGATAGATACTAATATTGTTGCGCTGTCTGGTTCTTGTACGATAACATGCCAAATGAACTCATCGGGAAATCCGTTAATTGGAATTAGCTTTTCGCTTTTACAAAAAAATACGGTTTCTACTTTTATCGAAAACATTATTTCACCCAATGCGGTACCATTTAAAACGTCGATAGAAATGAGAAATTGACAAAACAGTTGACAGACATCTTAATCACTGTTACGCTAATATTATGGTTGAGAAACTAAAACTTTGGTTGTTTATGAGTCGTGATTCTTCGCGTGGGCAAGCACTTCTTGTTGTTGTGTTGGTTTTGGTAATTACCCTTACTGTTGGGCTTTCTGTTGCGTCTCGGTCGATTACCAGTCTTCGAACAACCTCAGAAGGAGACACATCGCAACGAGCATTCTCGGCAGCTGAGGCAGGAATCGAACAAGCAGTTAAAACTAAAGCGAGTGGGTCTTTATCTGGATTGTTATCAACAGTTACTTTTACGGTGAATCCACAATCAGGCAGCGTGGTCCTTTTGAATAACGGAAACTCTGTGAATGCAGATGACGGTATTGACGTCTGGTTACTTTGTCACAATAACGCTGGAGCAATTGATTATATCCCCGACGATCCTGCAAATCTTCTTAATTGTAACAATTTATCATGGATAGATGCCGCTAATTCTGGAAGTACACAACTTAAAGTTTATTGGGGTAGCACATCAGGTCAAGCATGCCCTTCGTCTCCGGCGATAGAGGTGCAAGTGGTTACTGGATTAAATGGTCAGTATTTTCAGCAAGACCGATACGTGTATGATGCATGCGCGAGGGGAAATAATTTTACTTTTGTTTCGCCAGGGTCATTTTCGCAAGGAGGAAAAACATATCTCTATCAGTCTCCCTTGATTGCCGTTTCTAATTCTGCTAATTATAAACCGATTTATGTTCGTGTTACGCCTTTATATCAAGGGACTCAAGTTGCTGTGACAAGTGGATCAGGTGGAAAACAATTCCCAAATCAAGGAAATATTTATCAGTCAACAGGATCGTTGGGTGGGACTTCTCGTAAAGTAACATATTTTAAGCAAACGGTGTGTCCGCCAGAGTTTTGTCAATATAGTCTTTTTCAATCACCATGAACGCAAATCCATTTGGGCTCGACATAAGTACAACAACCATAAAGGCAGTGTGGCTTTCGCATGATAAAAATACGTATAAGCTTAACGCTGTGAGCTCGTATCCTACTCCACCAGGCGGGATGACGTCTGAATCTCCCTTCGATCATGAACAAGTAGCAAAAACAATTCGAAAAGTTGTCTCTGAAGGAAAAATAGGGACAAATCTTGTTAATATTGCACTTCCCGAGAATCAAGTCTATACAAAAGTTATAGAAATGCCAGCGCTTTCTGATCGTGAATTGTCGTCTGCAATCTATTGGGAAGCAGAGCAATATATCCCAGTTTCTTTGAGCGAAGTAATGTTTGATTATAAAATTTTACGTCGTCCAGAAAAACAGGAAGGTGGCACAATGGATGTGCTACTCGTTGCTTCTCCTATTAAGCTTTTAGATAAATATCAAAAGGTTATTTCTCTCGCTGGACTTACTATTTTTTCGGTTGAAACCGAAATACTTTCGACAATCCGATCCTTGGCTTTGGACAATTCGTTTCCAGTGAGTCTTATCGTAAATATTAGGTCGGTGAGCACATCGATTGCAATTGTACGAAAAGGCGTTTTGGTTTTTGTGTATTTTACGCAGGTTGGTGGAATTACCATAAGCCGGGCAATAGCCGAGGATTTTGGATTTACTGTTTCTCAAGCAGAAGAATATAAGAAAACGTATGGGGTGTATGGGAAGAATTTGGGTGGAAAAATCGGTAAAGCAAGCGAGCCAATTTTAATGTCTATTGTTTCTGAGATTCGAAAAGCAACAGCGTATTATAACGAAAAATATAAAGCAGATGACCCAATACAGCGGATTATTCTTTCTGGAGAAAGCGCCAAGCTTCCAGGAATCGATCTCTTTTTTGCCCAAAATTGTGGCATAGAAAGTGTTATCGCAAATCCTTGGAAGGTTTTGGGAAATCAGCAGGTTGCACAGCAACTGTTAGAAAATGCTCCTGAATATACTGTTACCATGGGGCTTGCCATGCGAGATTCAGTATGAGTGACGACATCAATTTAATCCCAAAACAAAAAAAAGAAAGCGCGGTTGCAAAAAAAAATGTATCCACCTTTCGAATAGTTGCAACTATTTTTGTCGTGGTTATAGCAGTTCTTTCTGTTGGGGTCTTTTTGCTTCGAATTACCTCGCCTCTCAATAGTCTAAAGAAACAAGAAAATGATTTGTTGTCTTCACTTGTTGCAATGAAAGATAAAACAGTTGAGTATTCGTTACTTTCCAATAAAATAAAGGATATTTCAGATATCGTTACTGGACGTCCTGATTTGCAGGATGCCATTGAAACCCTGCAAGAGCAAATTCCGGCAGACATTGTAATTGGATCTGTATCGATTGATAGCACTGGTAAAACTTTCAAAGTGGACTTGTCCACAGGATCGCTTACGTCTGTTGATACGCTACTAAATAATATGGAAGTGTTAACAGCAAAAAAATCTCTCGTGAAAAAAGTTGTTTTAGACGGGTTTGTTTCTAATCCAGTAAGTGGTTCCTATACGTTTTCTTTAAGCGCAGATTTGTTATGAAGCCAACATTAGTAGATCAGAATATGTATTTGCTTATATACCCTCGAATAAAAGGGTATCTTGTTCCTGTTTTCGTAATGTTGGCATGCATTCTTGTGCTTGGATTTGTTATTGTTCCACAAATTCAAGCGTGGATTGCAGACGGTCAGGAAGCGGATGCAACGCGCGTGCGCATAGCAGCTCTTGAGAAGAATAAAAATCTTCTAAATAGTCTTGATGATGCAGAGGTAGCATCGCAGTATCAACTTGCTTCGACAGCACTTCCTTCAGGAATAGATTTCGTTGGTATTATTAATGCGTTATTAACAACGTCTGGTTTAACGGGTGTTGGATTAGGTGATTTTTCTTTTGCGGTTGGTGATTTGTCGACAAAATCTGCACAGTTGAGTCAAAAAACAGTAATTACATTAAATATTTCTGTAAAGTCTGATACAGATGGAACGAAACGATTTTTACATGTGCTTTCCCAAGAGTTACCGCTTTCGGAGGTTTCGTCGGTGCAATTGGGCAAAGATTCGTCTTCGGTAACTGTTAGTTTTGATTATAAGCCTACTTCATTTGGAACTTTTCAGGCAACGACGCCAATTCGTTCGTTAACCGTACAGGAAAAAGATTTGCTTGCGAAGCTCTCCTTATGGCAGCAGGGTATTATAG
>CAZKLH010000014.1:0-13401 GCA_964553595.1 uncultured Gammaproteobacteria bacterium
AAAATATGCATCGAGCATCATAAGGTCTTGGATGTTATAAAAAAAACGCTTATGGGAAACATACTTTTGCGCAACTGCTTTTGTTACCAAATGGTAGGTGTGAAGAAATGGAATAAACCCATGATATTCCTTTGTTTGTTTAAAAAAATCCAGTAACACTTCCATTCTCCCAATAACATCATAAATAGACTCCGTTGTTGGATCTTCTATCGTAAGAAGGTGTTTTAATTCTGACTTGTTTTTAATGTTGGGTAAAACAACCGAAGAAACTTGCACTCATATCATTATTTCAATGTCCTAGAGATAAGTCAATGAAATAAGCAAAATTTGAAGCAAAATTGCCCTAGAAAGCAGATTCTTGTTTAATGCCTGGACGAAGCACTTGAAACGAGATAAAAAAGCAAAGAAATATTAAAAAACTTCCTACCAAAAATGGCAACGGAATTGCTATGGTTGCAATGACTCCTCCAAGAATTGGCCCAATAATCATACCAATGCTTTGATATGAAGCATTTAATCCCATGATTGATCCTTGAGATTTTGCATCTGCTTCTTGAGAGAGAATGGTTGGAATAAGCGTTTGTACCATACTATTAAAAATACCCAATATTATTGATGCGCCGATAAAAATGGGAAGCGATCGCGAGAAAAACATCACGAGTAACGCGCCGGATGTAAATAAAATGCCTGTTGAAAAAGCTTTTTTCATGCCCAATATTTTTGAAAAACGATACACAAGAAAATTCTGTGAAATAAGCCCAACAATACCAAAAAGTGTAAACAAGAGTGCATTTTGCGACTGAGAGATTTGCAATACTTTTAGCGTAAATGGCTGAAATCCATAGATTAATGCGCAGGCAAAAGCACAGAAAAAAACAAGCGATATAATAAATGTTGCCCCGACATTTGGATCAAATAATGTTTTTGCCATTTTTGGAAAATCAAATAGTTTTCCGCCCTTTACTTCCCCCATATGGGTGTTTGTCTCTGGCAAATAGAGTGCGGTAAGTATTACAGCAATCACGGTAATCACTCCAGCAATAAGAAAAGGAACAGCTTGTCCAAAGCCCACAGTAAGCGCCGAAATTGCAGGACCAACAACGAATCCAAAACTAAGTGCAGATCCAATAAGGCCAAAAGCTTTTGCCCGGTCTTCTGGCTTTGTAGAATCCGAAATAACGGCAAATGCAACAGGTATATTCCCTGCAGTTAATCCATCCAGAGCGCGTGCCAAAAAAAGAAACAGTGCGCTTGGTGCAAATGCCATGAGAAAAAATGATCCAGCTGTTCCTGCAATAGATATAAGAAGCATTGGGCGCCTACCATATTTATCGGACATTCTCCCAATAATAGGCGTTGAGATAAATTGACAAATCGAAAACATGGCAAATAGCAATCCGTTTTGAAAATCCGACAAACCAAACTTTTTGGAATATGCATACAGAATTGGAATCACAATCCCGTATCCAAGCATATTCACCAAGGCAATAAGGGCGATAATTAATAAATTTCTGTTGTTTTTAAACATGAATTCTTATTATACCAAAAAACAAACACGAAGATACAATGAGATATTATTAAAATCGCAAAAGCGTCTTGGGGATTTATCCAAGACGCTTTGTTAACAACAATCCAACTACTGAGCTAGTGTTGGATACGGTTTATTTTTCCATCCGCCAAAACCCCCATTCCTCTTTTTTGAATATACAAATACTACATTCCTTTTCTGACGAAATGCTTAAAGTAGATGGTAAAAAACGATACGAAGAAAGAGGAAACTGATTTACGCAACCGGTTTTTTTTTGGATGGAGAACGCCTATTGAGATCAAGTCCTTGTATTATTAAATATGATTCATTCATCGCGACGAGTTGATCTTCAGGACTGACTATGCCATTTTGAACAAATCCTCCAAGAATTAACTGGTTTCGTCTCGGCCCTGTTATTCCAAGTTGAGATGCATGATCTGAACACTCATCATATACCTCTACAGCACGTATGAGCCTCCTAACAGATTCCTCAAACAATTCCGGTTGAGCACATGACTGCGGATCTGGAAAGAAAACCTGAAACAAACCAACGACTGCATCACCTGCAACCCTCTTCTGTCCTACAAAATGTCCAAACTCCTGCCTTGCAAAAGAATGCGGTCTGAGCAACTCTCCCATACAACCCATTCTACATCCAAAATCACCGTTGTCAATGTTACACAACTTTGAATTCGAAAAGCGTTTAAAATGGATATCCCTTGAGGCCTTGCACTCCTTTAACTGCAGAAATCTCGCCTGTTAAATTTGCGATATGCAAGATAACAAAATTACTAAAAACCCAAGCAAGATTTTTCTTCCCCATCGCTCCCATATCCATCTCTGTATCTAAATCCTCTTCTTTAAGCGTTGCGATGTATGCATCGGTTGCGGCATAAACATCTTTTGCAAATTCTTTTAGTTTTGCAATGTCGACTTGCACATGCATTGCCCACTCTGCATGCTTATCCCAATCTTGCTGTGATGGCATTGGCGTTGATAACCCTGTTTGTGCGCTACCAGCCGATAATGGCGTTGTGTGTGCAAACATGGTTGCGACAATCACGTCTTCTGAAATAACTGCGTGTGCATATGCTGCACCCACAGGAAGTGCTTTACCAGTATCTACGAAATGAGCCGACTCGGTTGTTACATCCATCATCGTCGCTTCCATAGTTTCATGCGCCGACTGCAATTGTTGCCGTAATAATTCGATAGTATTCATTTCTTCACCTCCTTACTATTTTTTGATAAACGTAATTTTATCGTTTCGTCTAGTATAGAAAATCCAAATTCAAAAAGCGAATAAGCAAAAAGTAAGTATCCCGCCATCCACAACGAATCAAGAAATGCTTTGTAAAAATACACTTGCGTTTCGTACTGATCAGTATACGTTGCAAAAAGAATATCTGCAAGAAGCGTGAATAGAAATCCAACAAACAAAACAGTCCATATTCGCGAAAACTTCCCGCCCCGAAATTCCCATGCCATCACAAGTAAAAACATATTCACAATAATAAGAAGCAAATCCCCTATTCCATAGCCCATTGCAATCACATTCGCAAGAAACACTTCCCTTGCATCATACGCTTGATACACGCCAAAATATAAAACGATTATAAAGAGCAGCACAATAATAAGAGAGGTCAAAAACTTTACCGAAGGCGCAAAAGCGCTAAGATCAATACGTGTTGTTTTTATTTCATTTAATAAACCCACAAAAAGCAATGGATATGCAGCAAGATAAAATATGTCGGCAATGCTTGGGAATGGTTTTACATGCAATACGAGCTCATAATAATTCCATAATAATTCTCCAACGAAAAAACATCCCATGCCACATGTCAAAAACAACAGTGATTTTGCCCGAGCCCCTTTTGTACCAAATTTGGTGAGCGCAAATACTCCTGCTATTGTTGCGACAAGTGGAGTCGATACATAGAGAATATCGCGGATAAGCTGATATTGTACTCCTCCAAGACGAAACCAATACACGAAAAGTGCGATACCATATAACACAACAAGCGCTGCGATAAATTTAAGTCGGTCAATCATTCCAATATCCCCCACAAACGATGCCTTTGCAAAATAGCCTGAAGTTCTCCTTTCGCTTTATTTTTGCCAAGATAATCTTCGAGAATCGACATTGCACAATTTACAAAAATTGGTAAGGTTTGATCTGTGTTTATTTCTTCAAATGTCTTACCAAGCCGCTCTCCAAAATTTTGTGAGATAAGAACAATAATTTCTTGTTTTACTTTGGAAGTTTGATCCATATAATATAACAATATATTATATAGAGTAATCAATCCAGAAAAGAAAATCAAATGCTCCCGTTCAGAAATGCTTTTCTTGTTTTCTCATTAAATCGTTCAATTGCATATCTCAACGCTGTTCTGGGCATAGTTTTATAATATTTTTTCAGAAACGATTTTTCTGCGTTTTCAGAACATCTCTTTCCTGCCTCTCGAAGCATCCAGCCAACCGCTTTTTGGATAAGATCTTCTTTGTCAAATAAAAGCATTTCTGCAATTTTAAAGGCGTCCTCGCACTGTCCATGTTTTATGAATGCGAAAGTCGAGATGATAGAAATGCGCCGTTCCCACATGCTGTTAGATTGTGCGAGTTTATATAATATGTCTCGAGGTTTATCTAGTAAATATTCACCCATAATCTTGTCTGCGCTCAGGTCTACCAAATCCCAGTTATTAACATTACGCATATGCTTCAAATAAAATTCAAAGACGTTTTTTTGATCGCTTTTTGTACCTGTAGAGAAATTATGAACGAGCATAATAAGTGCTACAAGTCGCTCTTCGTGAATTTTTGATTTGAGTAACAGTATTATTTCTTCATTTGGTAACCCACTGAATTTTTTGGCAACAATTCTTGTGTTTGGAACAGTAATTCCCAAAAAAATATCTCCATGGCCATACTCTCCCTTTTTTGTTTTAAAAAATCCCTGCATTAATTTTGCTTTTTTAGGCTGGGCAAATTTTCGAAGCTCTTCCGAAACGTTTTTTGCTGTGTTAAACATAAACGATTCTAGACAACGAGGTTTTGGATTTTATTTTTTTCGAACTGAATTATATTCTCAACTGTTACATCCAGAATTTTCTGCAATGCCTCATGACTATTAAATGCATTGTGTGACGTAATAAGCACATTCTTTTTTGTGAGCAACACATGATTTAACAATTGTGTTTTTAAATCACATGTTTTTAAAAATTGCTCTGTCAATAACTCTCTTTCTTCTTTTATGTAACATTCTTCTTCCAGCACATCTATACCAGCGGCGCTGAGTATCCCCTTTTCCAAACCAACGAGTATCGCTTCTGTTTCAATAATCCCACCTCGTGCTGTATTAATAAGCACGCTCCCTTTTTTGAACAATTCGATATTATTCTTATTAATGAGATGATGCGTCTCTTTGTTGTATGGCACATGTAATGTCACGATGTCTGCCTTCGCAAATACCTCATTTAAGGGGACAAATGCAATATCATTTTGCTTTGCGTATTCCATGTCTGGATGTGTTGTGTGCACAACGATTTTCATACCAAATCCTTTTGCAATGACAATAACAGCCTTACCAATATGTCCAAATCCAACAACGCCAAGTGTTTTTCCATACAAGTCACTCCCACGAAGACCATCCAAACTAAAATCTCCCGTTCGAGCTCGCTCGACCGATGGGATAATATTTCTTGTAATTGCTAAAATAAGCGCGAAAGTATGCTCTGCAACAGTGTGCGTCCCATATTCAGGTACATTAGAAACTTTTATTCCTTTTTCTTTGCAGTAGGTCAAATCGATATGATCAAACCCTGTTGAGCGAGTCACGACATACCGAAGAGACGAAAATTTTCCAAGTATTTCGCTAGTAACAGTCGAGTAAATAAATGGCGAGACAACAGAAACATCTTTGGTATCTTCAGAAAAATCTTTTGTAAGTGGCTGTTTATAAAATCGCGCCGTGTGTCCGCTGAGCGCTTTTTGCAAATATGGAATTTCCCAATCCTCTACTTCAAAAAAAGCTATATTCATATTGTAAATCTTAAACAATCTAATAAATTATCTGAGTAACCCTAAACTTCCCGTTAATGAATTAATGTTCTTTTTTTCTCCAAAAAGAGCAATGCCCAACAATACTATTGTATCAGAAGAAACAGATTGCAGTTTTTGCTCGTAATCGGCGTAGGTTTTGGTTGTTTGTGCGGCGTCAGTGATATCTACCAATAATAACTGATCTTGCAAATCATATGCTTTGCTATATAACTCCCGCAATTTTTTATTTGAACAAATGAGAATTGGTAGAGGAACTATAGTTAATCCTGTATGAATTTTCTTGCTTTTATCCAACAAATCTTTACCGATAAGCCCACTAATTTTATTGCCAAGAGTTAACGATAAAACTGCTGCAGTATTTGCCTGTAACCCAACAGAAAGAGATTCATCAAGCACAATCACCATCTTACTGTTACTACCAACTTGCACAAAAACATCATAACATGATTCGTAGTAAAAATCATTTATTGGATAATGTGCTTACTTTATTCTTTATATCGCTAAATGTTTTTTTCAAAAAAAGTTCGATCTTATATATAACGTTCGGATGTATTGGTTTTAAAATAATATTTGTATAGTCTTGAGATTTTGTCCGTCTGGCAATAACTAATTTTTTTATAACATAATACTTCGCGTTGTTAATCACAAGCATGTGATTTTCAAATGGCACTGCAATACTATATTTTCCATCCGCGTTTGTTATAGTATTCGCTTCCCCATTATCTAGAGATATATTTATCTGCCCAACTGGTCTTTGTAGCTCATCTGTTACTACACCTTGAATTGTTAACGGAGTAAAGTATTTTTTTATTGTGCTAGTTGCTTTTTTCGCTGTGTCATCGGAATTAAAAATAGCTGTTGATCCATGTGTATTCACCCAATAATTAAACCCAATAACACGTTTGTTTAAATAGAGACTACGCATGATTTGATCGATAAAATTTGCCTGTTGATCCTCGTCCATAATTCCATTAATATCCGGAATTGGAGCACCAAATTCTCCCATAAAAATTCTTGCATCAGGAAATTTATTAAGAAAAAACCCAATCCCCTTTTGTAATTGCTCTGTGTCTTTTACATAGTAATCAAGTGTTACAACGTTACCAATTGCTTGCAGTGTCTTCTTATCGAGTATTTCTTTTGCTACGTCTGGATTCATAGAAAGCCAGTTTATATATACCTGCTTATGAATTGATGCAAACCCTTGGCTTTCTTCTTCATATTCATCTAGCATGAATCTTCGATATCCATCAAAATCCCTTGTTATAAGTGGGTTCCCCGGACCACCATATTCACATTCAGGACAAGCAGTAAAACTGTCACCATCAACAAATACATCTTTATGATTTTCGATAAATTGTTTTGTTTGTTGTAGGTGTTGTAAACGCGTAAGTGTTTTTGGATAATCAAACCACCCTTCCCAACCAGAAAAGTTTCCACGAAACCATACATGAAGTTCCAAAGCATGCGCAGTATCTGCCCATTTTTTTAAATAGGGATAAAATTCCTCGTCATATGGCGTATCTATTGCAACATAGCTCGCCCCAAGGTCTTTGATTTGTTGTAATTGCGTTAGATAATCTGCCTTAAAACCATTTCTTGCTGCATCTCTGGATAATTTCATGGTATCAATAGAGCTGTAGTTCCAAAGAGACGTTTTTGCAAGAGCAGAATGAGGAAGAAGAAATGCAGGGAAAGCATAAAGCAAAATGATGCAGAAAAAACTATACAAACGTATATTTTTCATGACATCCTTCTGAATATAAGTATCCTGTCTGAGGTGTACTCTTTTTGAAAATATTTATACAATCTTCCTCGAACTTCATTATTGTCATAAATAGCTTTCCATATTTCATCATCTTTTTGCATAATAATCCACCTCGCAAATTTTTCAGGCTCAGTAAGAGAATCTTCGTAATACGGTTTTGTGCCAACATAAATAATGTTCTGCATTGGAACAATAGACCTGGTAATACTCATGCTCCTTGCAAAATCATCCTCCAAAAGAAGTCCACCATCATAATGTTTGTTGAGAAAATTCTCAGCATCCCAAGGAATTTTGGCACTCGATAATCCTTCCAATCCATCTTGGAGCGAAACAGTTTTATTCATACCTGTGGCAAATAAAATTGTCTGGAAAAAAAATAGAGCAATCAATAATAGTTTTAAATTCCAATTTGACTTAGCAAACAGAAAACTAAAAAAAATGGCGGCTATGGGTACCATCAGAATTCCATATCTCACATTAAACAATCTCCATTCAAACGAACTGGGAGTAAGAG
The DNA here is from genome assembly GCA_964553595.1 of uncultured Gammaproteobacteria bacterium. GTDB lineage: Bacteria > Patescibacteriota > Microgenomatia > Levybacterales > UBA12049 > CAZKLH01. The sequence goes on from CAZKLH010000014.1 coordinate 7,876, forward strand.
ATGGAACAAAAATAACGGTTTGACCCATATAGAGAGTAATCGTATTAAACAAAAATGGAGAAATGAGGACTAAAACAATTAGGTAATCCTGAGGTTTTTTGTTTGTAAACAAAAAAACAAAAAGTCCAACAAGTCCTGCAAAAAAAATAAAAAATCCCGTATTCATTGAGGAATCAACAAAATAATAAACAAATGAAACCCATAAATTTTTATACGCCGGCAGCTCATTTCTTACTAACCAATCTCGCTGCTGAGATTTAGAGGAATAAACACTATGATTGAAATACAACGGATCTCCAAGTATCGTCCAGTTCCAGAGAAACCAGAGTACAATACCAAAAAACGCCAATGTTCCGAAAAGAATAACTCTGTTTATTGCCTTCCCGAAGGATTTTTTTTGTATTAGTTCAAAACAAACTATAGCAAGTGCCTCGATCATAACTAAACACCAACCATCATATCGGCATAACGATGCAAAAAAACCAAAAAGACCAGCCAAAATTAAGGAGAATATTTTATCTTGCCCATATAAATACTTTGCGAAAAAATATACAGACAACAGAGAAAACATAATAAGCGGAATTTCTGTCATGGGCGTTGATTGTAAATACAAAAGATTAGGATTAAAAATAAAAAGCAAAAAACCGATTAATGAAGCGATTTTATTTTTTGTTAACAAAAAAACCAATTTGTATAAAAAGACACTGGCAACGACAAAGCATGCCCCAAATACTATTGATCCTGCAAGGCCTGTTCTCCAAAGAAAATCAGATGCTACAAAAGGAACCAACATAATATGAGGCAGTGGTTCCCAAATGCCTCCTAATTGAGCAAGCCCTGGACTTAGAGCACTCACCACTCGCTTTGCGATATTAATATGTGACTCTGCATCTCCATATGCAAGAATATAACCATGATAAAAAGAATCGATTGTTGCTAAAATCGCAACAAAAAAAGAAAAAAGGATCAAATATCGTATTCTAATATATGAATATACAAGCGACATTATATTGCTTATCTTTTCTTTTTGAACTTCTACAATAATTTTTCCTATTTCGATTTTTATCATATTTTATTCTTTTGATGGATATAACCAAATAATAGATATTCCCATAGCAGAAATCGTGCATAACAAAATATCAAAAAATGCGAAAACACTCAGATAATGAGAAAAAAGAATTGTGTAAAAAAAAGAACTGCTGTAATTTTTTAAAATATCATGAATGTTGAGCACAAAATTGTAAGGAATATTCGGAATATTTTCTGAACTTGGAGGCACAGCGTTGGTTGTCAAGGCCCCGGTAATTGCAATAGCGCAACTGTAGATAAAAAGAAAGGTAAATATCAATTTTATATAAGCATTTTTCTTTATCCAGTCAAATGCGATACCTACTAATACAGTAAATATAGGCAGTGTTGGAATTAAATATCGTGGCCCAAACGACCACCCACCATATGGATCATCAAACGCGCCATAGACAACTAGATTTGCTGCGAACATGCAAAGAATAACAATCCAATTTATATTTTTTTTATAGTATGCTGCAACAAACCCTACGAAACCAAAAATATATATGGGAAAGAAAAATAACAATCCCCTATCTGCACTTAGAAGAAGTGTTACGATGCCACTTGGTAGCTGATCCATATTAAATCGGGTTGCATATGCTTTCTTTGTAAACAAATTATTAGAAAGATTATCAGGAGAATAAACAATTCCTCTGCTATCAAGCGATTTGAGGTTATAAGTATTTGTTAACACAAATGGCTTATCATAATAATGAAGATTAATTAGTATAAAAGGTACAAGAATCAGAATAAATGAAATTGCCCCAAAAAGCATTCCAAATGGAAGAGAAATCACGTGCGATTTTTCGTTCGTTGTTGTTTTAAAAGATCGAAATAGTGCATAGATTAGTACTGGCAACAGAATAAAAAGATTTGGATAGTCTATGTAAAAATTTAATCCAAAAACCAACCATAAAAAGAAAAAGTTCCAAAAATTATTCCTGTCATTTTGAATCGATAATGCAATAAAATATGCCATAGCAATGAGAAATGCAGAAATCGGGTGAGCTGATAAAGTAACCCCGTATGCCCAGGCAACCGACGCAAAACAATAAACGATAACCATAAGTGCAGTTGCTTGTGTTGATAAATTAATTTTTCTCCCGATAAGAATAAACGTTAACACCGTTAACATAGTAAAAATTGTCGAAAGAAAGTATGTAAAAACCTGACTGAGATTAAATTGAATTCCTATCAAATACAAAGGAATCGAAATAAAAGATACTCCAGGTGGAAACGCAGAATAATAATGATTGCTGTGCCATGCAAGATCTGGTCTTATAAAATCTTTGAAACGATCGATAATTAATGAGTGATCTTCTATCATAGTTATCATTAACGAATATCTTCCTCTCTCCTGTGATGATTCGAAAGGAGGATTTGATGTGTTAATTTTGTTTTTGCCCATTCCATCAGGATATAAATTCCCTGGCAAACCTCTCAAAGTCATCAAGTAAACAATACCCACAAACATGAGAAGGAAAATAAATAAATAGTTGTTTTTTATTTTTATAAACATCTTATATTGTTGCTCTCATTACACTGTGATGATTTATGTGCTCGATTGCTTGTTGAGATGCTTTCTTGTTGTTTAAATGCAAACCATGTTTTGTTTTAAACCAATAATGTGGATTATAAATAAGCTGAAATAACGCTCGCCATGCAGCAATACTTATAATCAACCAGTAAAAAGGTGTAAGGTAGACAAATTTTATTAAGTTGTCATACCTTTTTTTGGCACATCCAATCATGTAATAGTACATATACATAAAATTACCAAAAATAAAACATATTACTCCCATATATAAAACTGGTCCTGGAAAAAATGATTCAATAAACAAACCGATCTTTGCTCTAAATAAGAAGTAACAAAAAGTAATAATCCACATAAACGGATTTATTAATGCAGAAAGCACTTTGCCCCCAACAACCAACTGAAATATATACATATGTGGATCTTTATATTTTTTGGGAAACGATCCAAAATCTCTGCTATGAACTAGATATGTTTGCATATATCCTTTAATCCATCGAGTGCGTTGGTTAAACCAATTCAGTAGATTACTATTTGCCTCCTCCAATGTTGTAGATTCAATAATGGCAGTCTTAAATCCTTTCTTTGCTAATCGTATTCCCAAATCACAATCTTCTGTAACGTTAAACGAATCCCAAACTCCTAATTTTATAAGATCTACTCTTCTAAAATGATTTGATGTTCCGCCTAATGGGATTGGTGCATTGAGTGATTGCAACCCAGTCAATACCAAATCAAACCAGAGGGCATATTCTGCAGTAAATACTCGAGTAAGAATATTGTGATGTGGATTATAAAATGTAAGCTTTGCTTGTATGCAAACAGTTTCTTTTGATACTTTTCTAAAAGCGATAACTGCTTTCTTTAACTGATCAGGCTCTGGAACATCTTCTGCGTCATACACAACAACAAACTCCCCTGTTGCCTTCGTGAGTCCATAATTACACGCTTTTGGTTTTGTTTTTGGCTTAGAATGTGGAATTATCTCGTACGTAATATGCTTTGGGAGATTATTTTTTTGCACAAAATCTATAGTTTCTTTATCATCCTCTTTAAGAAGAAGAATAACTTGCAATTTATCCATCGGGTAATTAAGATTGTTAATTCCTTCGACAAATTGTGGAATTACTTGCCATTCTTTATATAATGGGCAGAAAATAGTGTAGGTTGGCCAATAACTATCGGGAAGATTCTCGATTTCTCCTTTTGCTATGCGAATCTCTGGCTCCTTTGTAAATCCTTGAAAAATAATAAAGAAATTAAAAAGAAGATCTATAAAATAAAGAATAGTTAAAGTGGCAAGAATAACAATAACGGTAAAATGCCACCGAACAAGCAATCCTAAAATAATGAGGAGGATGAAAAGAATGAAAACTGATGTTTGAGCTTTAGAAAATCTATGAAAAGCAGTTTCTGAATGATGAAGTTCAGAATAGTGTACAAACTCTTCATTTTTATAGTAAAATCCTTTTCCTTTAATTTTTTCTGTTTCAAGATCAAAAGGTACAATCTCTGAACCGGAAAATAATTTGAGCAGATGCATATATTGGCTTCATGTCTTTAAATAAAAAAATAAAATCAGGAAATAAAATTCCCACAAATCAAATTTTATAAAATACTCTTTTCGACTTTTTCTTCTGCTTCTTTTGGATCGATGGGCTTAACCAATTTAAAAAATAAGGAAGTCAACCAAGCTATAATAGTGTAAACAATCATTGCAACCAATGTTGACCATTCAATGATGCTACCGCTCGCTTGAAGACTAGTAGAAGAAAACAGACCAGCAAAAAGAAACATAAATGGCGTAGAAAACACATTTACTAAAACATTAAAAGAATTTGCTGGATTTGCACTAAATAACTTAAGCAAAAAGCGAAATAACAAGAGTATTTCTATAATTATCCATATATACCACAATGTTTGCTTTCCTCTAATAATCGCTTTTTCCACCTCATATATATACTGTGGTGGCTCAACCCGAATAATGGGTCGCTCGCCTGTTTTAGGCTGGATAATCGTCTGTTCTCTTTGAGTTAATTCTCCTATTATAGTCATAGGAAATACCTATATTGCTTGCCGGAAAATTCCAATAAAACTGAGTACTTCTTGCAACCGAACCCTTTCTTTACCTCTTTTACTGTTTATTTTTATATCCTGCTCGCTTTTTTCTACCTGATAAAACTCTTTTCTTACCTTTTTACTCATATTCATATATACCTCCTAATAAAAAGATATTTTATAATCACGCTGTAATTTACCGAAATGGCATGAGGAGATTATCAGAATTAAGTAATAATCGTGAAAGAGAACAAGAGAGATTTTACATGAGGTCGCTGTGCTTTGATATAAACTGCTCGGTAGCATTGGAAACAAAAAGCTTTCTCACTTCTTTGAGAGTAAAAAAATCAAGTAGTTGTCCTTCTGACCTTTTTATTCTATTCACATTATCGTCTGTGAGTCTTGCATGATAACAAGAATCGGAGACAAATTCTACTGTTTCAATTTGTACTCCTATCTCTTTTTTTACCCATCGATAGAGTGCACTCTCTATAGATTCTCTTTTATCCTTAATACCACCAATGAAGCACCATTCGTGTTTTTCTTTATCAACAGGACTATTACTTTTATACATAAGAAGCACTTTGCCCTTGTAAGTTAAGAGGATGAGGCTTTGGGGACTTTTACTATCCATACATACAGTATAGTCCTATTAAAGACAAAAGTGTTAAGGAGAATAATAAGATTTTTTTATGCCAATTCGTTCGCAATTGTTTTTTGCAATTCAGGAATCCCAATTCCTGTCTTAACAGATATAAATGGCGTTGTGGCTTCGCTATATTTTTCTTCCAATTCTTTTTTTGCTGCGGGTGAGATAAGATCGACTTTATTAAATACGTAGGTCATATCGTTGCTATTTCTTCCCA
>CAZKLH010000015.1:0-13037 GCA_964553595.1 uncultured Gammaproteobacteria bacterium
AGGCTTGAGGTTGCGGGTTTTGAAGTCAGATGGCGACGTGCCATAAGAATTCCCGTTGCAGAACTTGGATCATAGGTGCACGATCCTGGTCCTGCAGTTCCTAGATCAGAAGCTGTTACATTCGCCACTACTAAAAGTTTGCCTGATGAATCGGTTGCCAAACTTGGTGGGTCAATTGATTTTACTTGAAAAATCCAACAGCCCAAGTGATTCATATTGTTTGGTGGCGTGGTCGCTTGCGCAGGCGATCCAATGAGAAGCAGGTCTCCATTTTTTCCTCGGACAATATCCCCTTGAGTAAATCCTTCTGCCCCATTTAAATTAAGCGAAGCCGCATCGGTACCATGAAAAAGCACACCAACATATCTCCATTTAAAACTTTGAATATCACCAGTTGGATCGGTTGCAAAAACAACAGTATTACTCGCTTTTGTGTCAATTCTTGAACTTATCTTGTTAAAGAGAATGCAATTAGAAACAAGATATAAGGTGTTTTTTTCGTAATACAACGCAGGTTCGGTGAGAAGATCGCAATTAGTAACATCTGGTGATAATGCAGATAAGTTTGTGGTTACTCCCCATGCGTTTGCGGTTTGCCCGCTTCCCAAAACTGCTGATTTGCCAGTTGCTAGTCCTTGTGGCCTTGAGGCTTGAGTTATGGTTAGGCGAAAACTATCAAGTCCTCGCTTGTTATAATTTCCTTGCAGTGGAATAAAGTAGGATGATCGTATTCCATACCAGGTAACGCTTGCGCCATTTAAAACTGGCAGGATATTTGATACTTCGTTGGCTGTGTATCCAGAGCTTCCATCACCACCTTTGTTGGTGTCTGGAGTTGTTGGCCACAATGGTCCTTGGTATTGCCATGTTTTACCATTGTCGTCGCTATATGCTAAATGAATATCAACTCCTGGAGCAACAGGACGATTATTGACGATAATTATCTTTGGATAGGAATACGAGAGCCATAGTCTATTGCTTGTTGGGTCTTTTCTCATCGATGGGTCGGCATACCCGTGAAACCCGGCTGGTTGGCCATTAGGTAATGTTGCATATGGATCTCCTTGAACAATAAGTTCTGGGCAAGACGCGTCTCCAAGACAGTCAAACGAAGCTGTACTTGTATTGCCTGGTGTTGTATTTGCAGTAGTATTCTGGGTTTGGTTTTGTATGGTTGAAGAAGCAAATGGTCCTTTGTGAAGCTTATATAATCTATGAAGAATTAGTGCAGCGAGGAGTACGAAAACAATTACACCAATGATTATCCATATTTTTCGTTTGTGATAACTATTGCTTTTCTGCTCAACCTTTTGTATTGGAGTAGTTTCTGCAACAGGGGTATTTTCCATACTTCTATATAGTAGCATAAATTTTTTTGTCTTGGAACATGTTTTCTGATTTGTTGTTTTTGAGAAAAGATTCGTGTATACTCTTTTAACGTGAAAAGATTTTTCTTAGTTTTTGTTGCCATTTTAGCCTTGTTTTTGCCAAACAAAGCATTCGCTGGTGGAGGATTGGTTGAATGGTTACAACCCACAGATTCCGCTCTACTTTCTGCAAGTGGTTTTGTAAACCCAGGAGATATGGTTACGGTTCATGCAAGAGTTGCTTCATGCAAAAATTGTCCGGTTGTGATTAAGTTTGACAATCCACAAGGGGACGATGTCGTAGATCAATCATCGAATAAAACAGACGACAACGGAGAGGTTTCTGCAAGGATTACTTCGCATCAAGCAGTGGTGAGGAGTATTTATGCAGAGGTTACTTTATATGACGGAAGCATTTATCCCTATTCTTCGAGATATAATATAAATTTTGCTGGGAAGCTGTTATATTGGACTCCTGCTGGATATAAAACAGTAGACGAATTTAACGCGTTGCCAAAAATTCATGTCGATGCACCTGTTCTTCAAATAACAAACGCAACCACTCTTAACAATAACAATACAACAAGAACAGTGGAATTCAAAGTGTCTTCGCCCAAAGGTACACCAATAGATGTTTGGGCTAAGCCAGACGATGGAGATTACTATGACCTTTCTAGTGGGACAAGCGATGTTGTGTATGCGTGGGTCGACCCAAATAAAAATTATTATTTTAAAGCACGAGCATTTAAGAATATGGAAGCAAACGATTTAAGTAGTGGCGTGAGTGATTTTGGAAACGAAATTTATATGGAGAAAATTGGAGCGCCTGTTGCGGTAGGCGAAGTTTCTCAGCCAACTCTTGTGGCGCAGCCGGTGGTGGCTATATCCACTCAGCCAGTGCAGGTGGTGCCGGTTACCGAAGTAAAAACAAGTTCCGAAACTGCTGTGTTAAAACAAAAACTGGAAGATATGCAAAAACAACTGGACGAGTCGAAGCAAAGAGAGGCAAAAACAGAGTCGCAATTAAATAAAATCCTTGATTGGTTAAAGGCACACTTTTCCTTCTTTAGATAACCTCAGATTTTTGTGATAGCCCTAACGATCCTAAGATAATCTTTGACCGCTCCCGTACAGAAACCGCAGGTATTCGGGTAACTTGATATCCTAATTCTGTGTAGCTTTGGTGAATTAATTCGTCAATGCGTTTGGCACCTTCCAAGTCTTCTGTTCTTATATTGTCTGTTTTGAAAGGTAATAGATCAAGTTGGAAAATTGCCTTGTACCGTCTTTTTTGGGAAGATTTTTTTGCGAATTCTTCGTCTCCACCAGTGAGTCGAATGTACGCAAGTGAGTCTGGTATGCCCCTGTCTTTAAAGCATAGTCTTTCGGCAAGCAGTATGTCTTCGAAGGCAAGGTGAGTACTTAAGATGCTTTTATTCATCTGTTGCTCACTTCGTCTTACCTCGTCGATGGTCAGCCCGCTTTGTAACCCAAAATCCATGAGTATTCTCGCAGCCTCTGGAGAACCATGAAAACCAAGGCTTTTGATGTGATTTACTGTAGTTGTTTTTCCCGATGATGGGCCGCCAGTAATAACAATCCAGTTTGTTTGTATTTGTTGGGCTTTTTGACTGTCGTCATTCATAATATAGATTATATCTGATTCTTCTCTTTTTTTTTGAAAGAAACCTACCTGTGGCTAGCGGAAAATTTTGCTTCATATACAACCTCTTTATCATATCTCCCTCTAATATCAGGATGGCGCTTCGCAAGGAGTCTTGCTATTCTTATTTGTTCTTCAAGAGGTACCTCAGTGCTTTGCATATTTTTGAGTGTCAAGATATCCGTCTCGAGAAGTCCTGATTTTCGATACTCTACGAGCTCGCCTTTATCCTTTTCTGATTCTGAAAAGCCAATATCTTCGAGACGTTTCCATTTTGGCATTGCATCTTTTTCTTCTTGGGTAAAAAGGACAATGAGTCGACCCAAAGTGCTCCTTGGTGCTTTAAGAGCAATTCCTTTTGAACTGGCTAATACTCTATCAACCTCTTCTGTTCCTGGTTTCAAGATAATTTTTTTTTCTAAGTCCCAAAATAATTGTAGAGGAGGCGTAAAGGTACTTTGTACGACAATTGCAAATTCGTCTCCGCTTGTCCATAATTGCGCTGCGTGACTGATGAGCAAATCAAATCCACCAGCTGCTCTAATTTTTTCCACCTCTTCATTTCGAGCAGTTGTTTCTCGTGCTTTTTCTTGATCACTTCCTTTTTTAAATAGATGACTCCAGGAGAATCCTCCTCCACGGTCAGACGGTGAATAATTGGTCTCTACTCCTGATCTCATTTTGTGGATTATAGAGTGAAACTCTAATTTTTGCAATTATGGAGTAGCAAAACCAAACCATGATGCAGTTTGAATTGGGCTAACGAGAATCAATTGCTTTTTTTACTTCGTGCACATATAATTGGGAACTGTTACATGTATAAATTTTTTGGGGAACATCTGAGAGCAGAAAGAAAAAAACAAAATCTCACCGTTCAAACCCTCGCAGATGCTTGTAAGATTTCTCGGAGTTATATAACACTTATTGAAAACGGAAGACGACTTCCCGGGAAAAAAGTTCTCCCCAAAATTGCAATTGCGCTTCATTTTAAAACAAATGTTGTGCTTAATTGGTACCTCGAAGATATCAGTCAGAAGTTAAAAAGGGGATTCGAAAATCTGTAAGCTATCTGCATCTCTTCACGAAATACTTACTCACTCTTGTTTTTTCTCTGCTATACTAAAAGAGAAATAATTTATATCTCTTGTGGCATTATCCAAAGTTTCTGTTGTTATTTGTGCTCATAATGAAGAACGGTTAATCGCCGAAGCAATTCGTTCTGTGGAAAAGCAAGTTACAGATTTTCCCGTAGAGATTATTGTTGTAGACAATGCCTCATCCGACAAAACCGCCTCGATTGCAAAAGAGCTTGGTGCAAAAGTTATTTTGCAACCCAAAAAAGGTCTTTGCTACGCAAGACAGGCTGGATTAGACGCTGTTAATAGTGAAATTCTTGTGTATGTTGACGCAGATACGAGGCTTTCGAAGGGATGGTTACAAGCAGTCATTGATTATTTTGAAGCCCATCCTGGGGTTGTCGGGGTTTCTTGCACACACCATTATTATCATGCAAGCGTATTTGAAAGAACAGGCCTAATTATCTTTAACACGTTTGTTCCTGTTTTTAACCGCATTATGAGGTTTTTTCATCGTCCTGAAATGTTTTTGGGACTTGTTATGGCAATGCGAACAGATGCTATTCGTAAAGCCGGCGGCATTGATCAGAACTTTGTATTTTATGGAGAAGATGTCGTTATGAGTCTTCGGCTTAATACGCAAGGTGAGGTTCGGTATCTTCAGAATCTTCACGTTTTGGCGAGTGGCCGTACGCTTGCGTTGCATAAAGTACTAAAAACACTTTTTTTATACTGGGGAATGTTTTTGCTTTTGGAGCTTGGAAGATATAAAATGGCGACGGCAGTGTCAAAGCGATATAGTTAATTATTGTTTTGTTTGAAGTGTAGTTGACTATTTTTGCAAAATTTGCTAGTATAAATCATGCCACTTACAAAGCATACGAAATATATTTTTGTTTCAGGAGGAGTCATTTCGGGCATCGGAAAGGGCACCACAACAGCCTCAATAGCTCTTCTTCTCAAATCTGCAGGATATAAAGTTGCCCCAATTAAATTTGAAAATTATCTTAACATCGACGCTGGTACGATTAATCCTATCGAACATGGGGATCCATTTTTGTGCGAAGACGGTACAGAGGCAGACATGGATATCGGTACCTATGAGAAATTTTTGGATATCGATATGGGAAAAGAAAATTTTGTCACTATGGGCAAAATTTATCAAACAGTTATCGACAAGGAGCGAAGATTTGAATATAACGGAGAAGATGTCGAAGCAATTCCCTACATTACCGACGAGATCATTCGTCGAATCGATAAACTTGCTTCGATAAAAAACGCAGACATTGTCACCATCGAACTTGGAGGAACAGCAGGGGAGTACCAAAACCTTTTTTATTACGAAGCCTCGAGAATCATGACGCTCAAGCGTCCAGGAGATGTATTGCATGTGCACGTGAGCTATGTGCCAACGCCAAAGCATTTGGGAGAACCAAAAACAAAACCAACGCAACTCTCGGTTCGAACCCTTAATTCGATGGGGATTCAACCGGATTTTATTATTGCCAGATCAGAAAAGGTGTTGGACAACAGACGAAGGGATAGATTTGCCCTTTTTTGCAATATGAAGCCAGAGGATATTATTTCTAATCCCGATGTTTCTTCTGTTTATGAAATTCCACTCGTGCTGTACAAACAAGGGCTCGATAAGCTTATTCTTAAAAAACTAGGACTTTCGTATAAAACTCCGAATTTAAAAGAATGGGAAGGACTTCTTGGTAAAATTCATGCTCCGAAAAATAAAACTTTACAGCTTGCCATTGTTGGAAAATATTTTGGAACTGGGGATTATCAGATGAACGATTCGTATGCAGCGTTGTTTGATGCTATCTATCATGCATCGTGGAAAATAGGGGTTGATGTCAAGATCCGCTGGATTAACGCAGAAGAGGTCGAGAGTAAAGGAGAAAATATTATCGGTACTCCAGATGGGATTATTGTTCCAATTGGTTGGGGGGAAAGAGGCTCTGAAGGAAAGATTGCAGCCGCTTCGTATGCCAGACGAAAGAAGATTCCTTACCTTGGGCTTTGTTTTGGCATGCAATTTGCAGTTGTTTCCTATGCCAGAGACATGCTCTTGTGGAAAGATGCAAATACCACCGAAGTTGATCCAAAAACAACGCATCCGGTTATTACGCTTATGCCAAAGCAGAATGAATTTATGCAAAACAGAGCATATGGCGGGACAATGCGACTTGGTTCCTGGGATGCAATTGTTAAGAAAAATACGCTTGCATACAAAATTTATCAAAAATACGGTGGGTTTATTAATCAATCAGAAGGGCTCACAGCAGAGAGGCATAGACATCGTTATGAATTCAACAATAAATACACCGAAAAAATCGAAAAAGCAGGGTTAATCATCAGTGCCCGGTCGGTAAAAGAGAATTTAGCAGAAATTATCGAGCTTCCACAAACTGATCATCCATTCTATTTGGGCACACAAGGTCATCCTGAATATAAGAGTCGACCGCTTCATCCTCACCCAATATTCTTGGCATTTTTGGATGCTGCCTTAGGGCATTGAGAATTTCTCTAAACTGCAGTATAATAGCCTTATGATAAGTCAAATTACTTTTACGCCTGGAGATACTGTGCGAGTGTTTCAAAAAATTACAGAAACCGATAAGGGAGAACTAAAAACTCGCATTCAGGTTTTTGAAGGTGTTGTGTTAAGTATTCGAGGCCGAGGAGATAATAAAAGCTTTACCGCCAGGAAAGTCGTCGATGGCGTTGGCGTTGAGAGAATTTGGCCAATTGCCTCTCCAAACATTGAAAAAGTAGAAGTAAAAGCTCATGCAAAAAATAAAGTCCGCAGGGCAAAGCTATACCATCTTCGCAAGAAGGCTTCATGAAAAGTAGCCACAATAGTGTTTTAGGCAAAAAAGGAGAGAGCATCGCAGCAGACTATTTAGAAAAAAATAACTACACGATTCTTCAAATAAACTATAAAATCCGCTACGGAGAAATCGATGTCATCGCAATCGACAACAGTCAAAAAGAAAAAGTGCTAGTGTTTGTGGAGGTAAAAACAAGAACCTCAGCTCAATTTGGCACTCCCTTGGATGCAATTACACCCTGGAAGCTGAAAGCGGTAATAAAGACTGCAGAGTATTATAAGCTTTCTCATAAGAATCTCCCAGAATTGCTAAGAATTGATGCAATTGCAGTTGAAGAGGATCAAGCTGGCATTATTGAGATTGACCATATAAAAAACATTACAGGCTTCTAGAAAGGGTTTATTCAGTCACTTTTATCGATCTAATTCTATCTCGAAGCAGTGCGGCTGTTTCGAAGTCTAATTCTTTTGCTGCGTTTTTCATTTCTTCTCGTAATTTCTTAACCAGTGATTCCCGCTCGTCTGGCAGTAACACGTCTTTTCTGCTAAACTCCAGGAGTAAATCGAGTGGTTTTTCTTCGTCTGGGAGCTTATCTACCAGTTTTGCCCGAATATCTTTTGTGATGCCTTTTGGTGTAATGTGATGCTTTTTGTTGTAGGAAAGTTGAATTTTTCGCCTTCGCTCGACTTCTTTGATAGCCTCGTCCATCGATTTGGTTTTGCTATCAGCATACATAATAACTTGAGAGTCAATGTTGCGAGCTGCGCGGCCCATAGTTTGAATAAGAGAAGTCCGGCTTCTCAAAAATCCTTCTTTGTCTGCATCCAAAATAGCCACAAGTGACACCTCTGGTAAATCAAGCCCTTCACGAAGAAGGTTAATGCCAATAAGCACATCGTATTGACCAGACCGTAAATTATCCAATACATCTTGCCTTTCCAGCGTTTCGATATCTGAATGGAGGTAGGCTACTTTTATGTTATTGTCAGCAAGGTAAGACGAGAGGTCCTCTGCCATTCGCTTGGTAAGGGTTGTTATCAAAACCCGCTGCTTTTTCTTAACCCGCATATCTATTTCTTTTATTAAGTCTGCAATTTGTCCTGCGGAAGGTTTTATGGTAACAAGTGGATCGATAAGGCCAGTTGGGCGAACAAGTTGCTCAACAATGCCATTATCTGTTTCTTTGGCGAGTGAGAGTTCGTATTCATTAGGAGTAGCACTCACAAAGACAATCTGATTAAGCCTTCTCATAAGCTCGTCGTATCGAAGCGGTCGGTTGTCTAATGCAGATGGCAGGCGAAAGCCATAATCAATAAGTGTTTGTTTTCTTGCTTGATCGCCGTTGTACATGCCTCGTAGTTGTGGGACTGTCATGTGGGACTCATCGATAAGACAAAGCCAATCTTTTGAGCACGCCTTCATATAGTCTAAAAGCGTATATGGTGGATCTCCAGGTTTTCTTCCGTCAAAATACCTCGAATAATTCTCCACACCGTTTACGTAGCCGACTTCTTTTATCATTTCTAGATCGAATTGTGTTCGTTGCTGTATCCGGTGAGCTTCGAGTGGCTTTCCAGCTTTTTTGAGCTCTGCAATTCGGATTTTTAAATCTTCCTGAATTTGACCAAGTACTCTTTCGTACGACGTTGGATCGGTCATGTAATGTTTTGCCGGATAAATAACGGTTGCGTCAAGCATTTGTATGGTTTCTCCGCTCACTGGGTCAAACTCAGACATGGATTTGAGCATGCCATTTTCGATCTCCATATGGAGTCCTTTATCCAGGTAGGCTGGGAGAAGATCTATTGATTCTCCTCTAACTCGGAAGCTTCCGCGACGAAATCCGTATTCGTTTCGTTCGTATTGCAAATCAGTAAGTCTAACCATAATGTCTTTTTGCTCAACTTTCATTCCCGTTTTTAATTCCATGACAAACTTTCCATATTCAACAGGGGAGCCAAGATTATAAATACAAGAAACCGACGCAACAACAATTACGTCTTTTCTTGTCAGCAGGTTTGTCGTAGCAGAAAGTCGCAATTTATCTATTTCATCATTTATCTCAACCTCTTTTTCTATATACGTATCACTTTTGGGCACATATGCTTCTGGTTGGTAGTAATCGTAGTACGAAACAAAATAACATACAGGGTTATTAGGGAAGAAATCTCTAAATTCCTGGAAGAGTTGGCCAGCAAGAGTCTTGTTGTGGGAGATTACGAGTGTTGGACGTTGCACATTAGCAATCACATTCGCCATCGTAAACGTTTTGCCACTCCCGGTCACTCCAAGGAGCACTTGATGCTTTGCATTATTTTGTAAATTCTTTGTAAGATTTTCTATTGCTTGTGGCTGGTCCCCGGTCGGTTTGTAGTTTGAAACGAGCTTGAATTTCATTGTTGTATTGTATCACACAAAGAAATATTGACGTATTTTGATTACTTTTGAGATCTTGAATAATTCTCAAATTTTTCGTATAAAATATATAGATATGTCTGGAGTACTTTACAGAAAAGAAAGAGAAATTTTAGAATTCCTTTTACAATTCCAACGTCAATATGGATATTCTCCAACACTTGGTGAAATTGCAAAGGCAACGGGTCATCGGAGTAATTCAACAATTCATACACTTATCAAAAGCCTGGTTTTTAAAGGCTACGTGCAAAAAGTTGACGGCAACACGAGAGTGCTAAAAGTCATCAATGAGAAAGCTGCATCTTCCATGCTTGGTGACATGCCATCACTTGAGTTGCCAGTTATGGGCTATATCGCTGCGGGAAAGCCCCTTGAACCGCATACAGACCCTAATGCAACGATCCATGTGTCTGCGTCCATGATTAGCGGTAAGAAGACTGCATACGTATTGCAAGTAAAGGGAAACTCTATGGTTGACGATGGTATTTTGGATGGCGATTACGTTGTTATCGAAAAAACCAGCGAGGCAATAAATGGAGACATTGTTGTTGCGATTGTCGACGATAACTTAGCAACATTAAAAAGATTTTATAAAGAAAATGGAAAAGTGATTTTAAAGCCAGCAAATGCAGAAATGCAACCGATTATTCCAAACTTTTTAACCATTCAGGGAAAAGCCGTTGGTGTTATCCGCAAGTTTCAGTAAGATAAGTACCTCTTTACAAAGCTTCTGTGCTCATGTACATTTTTATTATATGGAAAGTTCTTCAGGAGCAGATCGACCTCGTCTCCATCAAGACCATCAAAGTACAAGCGAGGCAATGAGAAAGCCTCCGTATTCAGTTTTCTTATATACAGATAATAAAATTCTTCGTCAAGCCACACAGGCATTGCTTGCTGATTCTTCTATGGTTCGTTTTGTAGGGGATTTGCATAGTGAGGATCGTGATGGTCAGGTAGAAAGACTTAGGCCAAACGTTATTGTTATGGATATGTTAGATACGGAAGCAGGGTTTAAGGCGTTGAATCATTTTTCAAAAGTTCTCCCCGATACCAAAAGTGTAGTATTTATAGATAAACTTGAAGGAAGTGCAGTTACTCGGGCATTTAAGGAAAAAGCAACCGGCGTCCTTTCTCGTTCTGATGCAGATAAGGAAATGTTGGAAGAAGCGATTAAAAAGGTCGCGGGCGGAGAGATTTTTCTTCCGCAAAAAAGCCTACAAGCATTTTTGAAATATACCAGCCAACAGAATGTGAAAGAAATCCCAACGAC
Organism: uncultured Gammaproteobacteria bacterium; assembly: GCA_964553595.1. Taxonomy (GTDB): domain Bacteria; phylum Patescibacteriota; class Microgenomatia; order Levybacterales; family UBA12049; genus CAZKLH01. The sequence continues at coordinate 10,635 of CAZKLH010000015.1, forward strand.
GGGTAATAAGCCTGAGGAATTATCTGATAGACAGATTCAGGTGAGAGATCTAGTAATAGAAGGTTGGTCGGACAAAGCTATCGCAACTGCATTGAGTGTTTCGCCGAGAACAATTAAATCACATATTAATAATATATGTGATAAATATGGGATTAGCAGTGAAGAGGGTAACAGGAGAATAGTATTGTGTCGTCTCGTTACTGGTTTGGATTCTGTTGCCTAGTTTTACTACATTAGTCTAATATTTTGTTTATTTTCCGCAATTCGGCCAAATGGCAAGGTGGTTTTGAGAGATCATAAATGCTGCAGTTCTAATTGCTTCCTCTGGATTAAACCTCTGATTTAAATCGGTATTTTGTCCCATAAGCGTTCTTGTTGATATCCACAATCCTTCTGAAAATTGGAATAAGCCTGCATAGATACTGTTAGTTGCATTTGGATTAAATCCTGATTCACATTTGGCGATTCTCTTGAGCAATTCAGTATCGATACTATAATCGTGACTGTACTTTGTAAACAACGCATCAAGATCGGCTGGTGCAATCGTGATTGGGGTTGGTGTTGGCGTTGGGCTTTCTGTTGGGGTTGGGATCTCGGTGGGAGTTGGTGTCAGGGTGGGTGTTACTGTTGGCGTTGGAGGCTTTGGTTTTTTAATAACCTTCGCATACGAAATATCTGGAACTGGACTAAGAATTTGCGGGCGTTTTTGAGCACTCTTGAATTGAATAACACAGAACCCTCCCGCAAATAAAAAAAATATTACTAAAATAATAGATCTCTTGTTTTGCACGAGCATATCGTATCATAAATAAATTTTTATTATGGGAATTCATTCTTTAATCCATCATGAACTCATTTTATAAGTGAGACCATTACTCGATTAATATCGTAGCGCCAAACGCTAATTTGTCCAAAGGAGACTAAGCTTGAAAGACGATATTCTTTTCCCAATTGATTTTGTATTTTTTGCATTTCTTTGTATCTATTGCCAGTACGTAACTGAATATTTTCCGTAATAAATAACACAACATCGAATCGATTTGATAAGCTGTTTAGTACTAATATGTTTGGCTCGGGCAATGTTCCAGCCCCGTTTTTTAAATAACTACCAGAAGATATTTCTATGGTTTTAATAGTGATGGGGCGATGAGGAGTATCATATAAATAGTAATCGTAAGGAATTTTTAAGAAATAAGGGTAAAATAATACGGCAATTTTCTCAGATGTGCCTTGCGATAAGGAATATGAAACTGTTTGTCTCCATGGTTCGTTGTTTATGTCCAACTTTGAAAATTCGTCTATGTGTAAAGACCATAAGAAGATTCGAATGCAGGAGAAAATCATGATGAGGAAAAAAAGAGATAAAAAAACCTTCTTGCTTCGTAATGTTAATACACTGTTGGCTAAGACAAGAGTGAAGGGAACAAGACACACGATTAAATATCTCTGGGAAATTATGGGTTTAACAAAAAATGAGAATACGAAGGAAATAGAAATTGGTAGAGTAATACACGTGAGCAAAAATATTATTGGGTAGAGTTCTTTGTGGTGCCCTTTTTGGAATAATATAAATATATTTCCTAATACGATTGCAACAAGTATAAGCGATAGTATTGATAAGTCACCCGAAAGCACAGTGAGTATTGATAAGATGTCATTATATCTTGGAACTATTTCTGCTAATTGATTCTTTACTGAGGGTAAAATTAAAAACGGACTCAAAAGCATATAGATGACTCCTTGGCTCACAAAAAAATATTTTAATCGGACATGTGGAGCAATGAGAAATGGTGCTGAGACTACCTGAGCGATCAAAATAAATACCGCGTACAATTGTGTGTAAATAGACAATGCAGTTATGACAACATACAATAACCAATAATTTTTTTTTCCATAATACATAGATTTGATAAAAAAATAGGAAGAGAGCGTAGTTAGTAGGACAAGAAGGCTGTAGCTTCTTGCATCTTGCGAATATGTAATGAAAAAAATATTAACAGACAGTAGTAGCGCAGCGAGTCTTCCTACTGCTTTGGTAAAGAGAAGAGTTCCCAGAAAGTAAACAGCAATTACTGTTACGCAGGCAAAAATTATAGAAAGACTGCGCACGAATAATTCAGTTTTCCCAAATTGTAACCAAAAATGCAAGAGAAGGTAATAGAACCACATATTTGGTTCGTATTGCGCCAGTGTGTTCCATAATGTGCCCCAGTTTTTTGATACATTGACGCTAAATATCTCATCTAGCCAAAAACTTCTTTGTGAGGAGGTAACAATGTCAACGATTGCGATCAGGGTTATTGAAAAAAATAAAATAAGATGTGTTGCATATTTTTTGTACTGTTTTTTAACAGTTTGGCTTATCATTTTTCGAATGGGGATGTTAGGTTAGTTTTATAAATT
>CAZKLH010000016.1:0-12948 GCA_964553595.1 uncultured Gammaproteobacteria bacterium
ATGTTCAAAACGTTTTCTTATCAAAATGGATCGATATTCATTGCTACAAAAGCGTGGAGTGATTTCGCAAGCCACATCCCCTTGATTCGATCATTTTCTTTTGGGAGCAATTTTCCCCCGCAGTATCCAATTTTCCCAGGTGAACCAATCCGGTACCATTTTCTTTTTTTTGCATTGGTTGGTTTTTTGGAAAAAATGGGAATTCGTATTGATTATGCACTTAATATTCCGAGCGCTTTTGGGTTTGGCCTGCTTATTATTGCAATCTATTATTTTTCCGTTCTCCTGTTTAAAAAAAGGATCGTTGGGATACTGAGTGTTTTATTTTTTCTTTTTAATGGATCATTTTCTTTCCTTGAATTTTTTAAAATTCATCCTTTTTCAAAAACAATTCTCCATGACATAATAACAAACACAACGTTTCCATCGTTTGGTCCCTATGATCATAAAATTGTTTCTGCATTTTGGAATTTGAACATTTATACAAATCAACGTCATCTTGCAGGAGCTTACGCGCTATCTCTTTTTTTGATTTTCTACTTTTTGAGAATCGAAAAAAAACAGGCACATCGGCTTCTGACCTTTATACTTATTGGCATTATTTTAGGATGCAGTTTCTTTTTTCACCAAGCTGTATTTTTGATGACCGAAGTAATACTTGGCGGGATGTTCTTACTGTTTCCAACAATTCGACTCCCGATTGTAATAACTGTTTTGATCTCTGGATTAATTGCAGCACCACAATATCTTTGGCTCTCCTCATCGCACGCAACATTTAAACCAACTGAATCCTTAGGCTATCTTGTAAGAGACAATCCTACCTTTGTCTCGTTCCTCTATTACTGGTTCTTAAATCTTGGATTACACAGCATTCTTATTCCATTTGGATTTATTCTTGCACCAAAAAATGCAAAAAAAGTACTTGCTGTTTTTTTTCTTCTTTTTATTATTGGCAACTCCATACAATTTTCTATAGAAATTGCTGCAAATCATAAATTTTTTAATTACTTTATGATCGTTGGCGTCATGTTTTCTGCATATGTTATTTCATTGCTTCTACAAAAAAACATTCTTCTTAAATGCTTCGCTGTCGTAATAAGTTTTTTTCTGATTTTTTCCGGAATTATCGATTTTTTTCCAGTCTATAACGACACGACAATGACAATCGCAGACTATCCAATAAATTCCGATGTGTCCTGGATTATGAACAACACAAAGCCCACTGCTGTATTTCTCAACAATAGTTATTTATATGATTTTGCTTCGCTTGCTGGCAGAAAAATATTTTTAGGCTGGCCATATTTTTCCTGGTCAAATGGATATGATACAAATACAAGAAATGAAACAATGAAAGAAATTTTACAAGGAACCGACAAGCGAACCATTTGTACGTTACTTTTGATAAGCCACATTGATTACGTAGAGATTGATCCATCAGAAAATGCAAACTTTGAATTTCCAAATGCCCCGACACTATTCTCTTCACAACAATTTTCTCTCGTACATACAAACCCAGCAAAAAACTATTCGATATATTCAGTCGCTAAAAGCTGCTAACTCTTTCTTTATTGACGATCTTAATTACAGTATAATAGTATTTTATAAATCCAAATAAATATGCCGTTATCAGATATATCTTCAGTATTGCAATGGTGGATTACTCTTTTTTTACTGAGCGTCGTATTTTTACCTCTGACCATATTTCTTTTTAAAAAGTTTGTTGATACCGGCTATGCGTTTTCAAAAGTACTTGCTCTTACTATCGTTTCCTACCTCGTTTTTATCGGCGGCATTTCACATGTTATCCCCTTTACAAAACCAACGGCACTTTTTCTTGTACTCATTGGCGGATTCTTTAGCATTTCCCCATACCTTTCTTTCCGCAATAATACACTCACAATAAAACCTCGATTTCTTTTGACAATAAAAGAAAAATGGAAATTGTTTCTCGCTGAGGAAGTTATTTTTCTCTGTGCGCTATTTTTCTGGTCGTATGTTAGGGGATTTCAACCAGACATTAATGGTTTGGAAAAATATATGGATTTTGGATTTGTGAATTCGATTTTACGAAGCAGTTATTTTCCACCAAAAGACATGTGGTTTACTCCACTTTCGATTAACTACTACTATTTTGGCCATTTGATGACAGCTGTTTTGACCAAGATATCGGGCGTTGCACCTTCTATCGCATTCAATCTTATGTTAGCAACATTATTTGCCATGACGTTTTCGCTTTCATTCTCAATTGGAATTAATCTTTTCTTTTCGTTATTTACGCAAGGCCAAGCATCAAAAAATAATGATGCTCATACTTTTTCTCTCAACAAAATAAAACGCATCACTATATTACTCACTGGTATTTTCTCTGCATTTCTTGTTGTATTTAGTGGAAATTTACATGCATTATACATACTGTTTAAACCATACAATGTAGAAAATCCAGTTCCATTCTGGCAACTACAACTTTCTTTAGGATCACTACCAAATAGTTATTGGTATCCAAACGCAACACGCTTTATTCACAACACAATTCACGAATTTCCTATTTATTCATTTGTTGTTTCTGATCTACACGGACATGTGCTCGATATTCCGATAGTTCTTTTTATTATTGCATTACTATTCCATGAATTTGTGTTAAAAAAGCAAGCATTTGAAACAGCAAAAACCCTTGTGTTAGGATTCCTTCTTGCAGTTGCATACATGACCAATGCTTGGGATGGAATTATTTATTTTCTGCTAACAATAACTATTCTTATAGCATCGGTTTTTATAAAACACAAAAATAGCGCAAACATCCCACAGGAGGCAACAGCAAAAAAAACGTTCGGTGTTTATTTTAATCAGACACTTTTGATACAGATGTTTTTTGCAGTCTGCAGAATCGGTGTTGGGTTTTTTCTTTTTGTCTTACCGTTTAGCTTATTTTTTCAACCAGCAGGGCTTGTTCATGGCATTGGTATTCTTTGCGCTCCGAATTTTTTAACAAACCTTGGACATCTTGGACCCCTGTTATTTGAAAAAGATCATTGCCAAAAATCTCCGCTGTGGCAACTTTTGACATTGTACGGATTTTTCTATTTCTTTGCGATTTGTTTTATTGCATTTCTTTTCAAAAGAAAAAAAGTCACAACCACGGATTTTTTTGTTTGCTTTCTTATTGGACTGGCAACTATTTTGATTATTATTCCAGAATTTCTCTATGCAAAAGATATTTACCCAGCACATTATCGCGCGAACACGATGTTTAAACTTGTCTATCAATCATTTATTATGCTCTCGCTTTCATGTGGCTATATTATTTTTCGATTACTTCCTTTTGTAAGATTCCGGCTTAAACAAATACTTGTGACATGTATTGGAGCAGTCCTCATTCTTTTTGTTTCTGTATATCCACACTTTGCAATCGATTCGTATTATGGTGGTCTTAAAACCTACCATGGACTCGATGGACTTACCTACTTAAAAAATCTTTATCCATCAGACTACGATGCAATTTTGTGGATAAACAAAAACATTGCTGGACAACCAGTAATTCTTGAAGCACAAGGAGATTCCTATACTAATTATGCAAGGTACTCTGCAAATACAGGATTACCAACTGTTCTTGGCTGGACAGTGCACGAATGGTTATGGAGAGGAACCTACGATATACCGGCTCCAAGAATCACAGAGGTACAAACGCTCTATCAAACAACCGACATAAACACGACTAAAAAACTTATTGATACGTATCATATCGCCCTTGTTGTCGTCGGGGGTTTAGAGCGACAAAAATATCCAGGACTTCAAGAAAATAAATTTCTGCAAATTGGAAAGATTATCTATAAAACCCGAGAGACTACGATTTATCAACTCGCCCCAATCCCCGGAAAAGGTTAATCTGAGTTTATTTTCTTCCAACAACAAGAAGCGTATCACGAAGGCTTGGAATAATCTGCATGAGATAATAATTTATTACTTTTCCGATATGAATCAGTAGCCTATCTGCAATCTTCCGTTTTCGAAACGGCGTATAACTAATAAACGTTTTCGCCTGATCTATAGCAAATCCTGTGTTTTTGAATAAAAAGCAAAGCTCACGATAGGTATACTCGCGATTATGACGATGATAGATATTGTTTCCCTTTCCATTTCCTTCAAAGTATACCGAGACTGGATACATGATCGATTTTCCGAGTAGTAGTTTTGCTCTGTTTATCGACCTCGCTATATTTGGCGTGGTGACCATAAGGAAACCATCTTTTTTTGCCACACGATAAATTTCAGAAAGCATAGGAATGGGAGATTGCGGAAGATGCTCAATAACTTCATTACATAACACGAGATCAAAAAAATTATTTTTATAAGGAAACTTTTCTGTTTCTATATTAATTACCACAACATTGTCTTTTTTTACTTTTTCATGATATGAAGAAATGCCAAATACCTTGTGTCCGGCTTCTTCAAGTGCAAAACCAATGTGATACGGAAAACAACCGATATCAAGAATCGTTAACGATCTTCGGTTTGCTATTTTTTGTATTTCCAAAAGCGTATGTAAGTAACGCACTTCGTGGGTCCAGAAATATCCTCGCTCTTCTTCACTACGAATGCTATCTTCAATTGTCGAAAGTGTTGTTTTTATATCGTCCATAACAGTACTCAATGGAGTGTTTTTTTGGCAGAAGGTGCAGAGGAAGATCCAGGCAGTGGTTTTACATTGCAGTTGTCTTGTACAAGAACACAAGAAACGTATGATTGAATTTCGGAGAAATCTCCACTGCCAATTCTTGGAACAAGTACCCATTCATTTCCATAATCCTCTGTAATGGGTGGATTAATTAATAGCCCGAGACGATTTGTATGTTCGTCTCCATAATCGATAACGAAGTTTTTAATCGTTGCTGCTTTCATCTTTTGCGCAAGACGAATAAAATCGTCAATTTCGTCCTGTTTAATATCGGTATCAATACTCTGGTGCAAAATGGTGTACATATCAACAATTTTTGTTGGATTTAAAAATGTTTGCAACGAAAACACCTTGCTTCGTACTGCAGCAAGAACCTTTGCTTGACGCCGGCTCCTTGCAAAATCAGTTCCTTCCTCACCCACAGCATACCGTGACCTTACAAAAATAAGCGCACGCTTTCCATCCATATGTTCCAGCCCCTTCTCAAAATGTACGTGCTCATACCGACAAGGGAAAACAACTTGGGCGGAAAGTGTTGCAATTTGCGCAGTTGCCTCGTCGAGTGTATGTCCACAAAGATTTTCTCTTTCTTCTTCAATTGGATATTGATAATCATCAAATGTATTGTCCACAGTAATATCGATTCCGCCCAAGGAATCTATAATTTTTACAAAACCATCAAAATCAACCCGAACGCCATAATTAATTTGCTGATGAATAACTTTTGACACCGCAGCTTTCGCCAAGATAAGTCCACCACCAGCCTGTTTTCCCTCGCCTATTGCATACGCTGTATTTATTTTTCCATTCAGATCGGGGATCCATAAATCTCTGGGGATTGAAATAAGCGTTGCTGTATTTTTCTGTTGATCGATACTGACAAACATAATCGTGTCGGTTAAATTCGGTCCATCGTGTGTTCCCCCTCCAGTACCGAGCAGGAGGATATTGATATGATCGTCAGTTTTGTTGAGAGAAATTGATTTATTAAAAAGAAGCTGTAAGGCAACTGGGGAATATTTTAATCCAAGAGAAATGAGCTTGCCAAAAAACAATAACAACACGAATACAATAACAATAAAAAGTACTTTTTTACGCATGCTGGATAATACCGATAAACTCTAATGGGGAAAGACTGGCTTTACCAACAAGAACTCCATCTATATGCTCTTTGCTTGTGAATTGACCAACATTATCTTTTGTAACACTTCCACCATACAAAACAAACTGAACGTTACTGTTTTTCTGTTTTATTGCAGTTGCGACCTTCTCCGCGTTTTCTGGTGTATCTGGATTCCCTGTTCCTATCGCAAATACTGGCTCGTAGGCAACAAGCGACACATCTTTCGGAATCCTTACATCATCACTCTGAACGCAAAAAATTGGCGTAAGAGAATTTTTTATCGCCAGAGAAACTTTCTTTTCAAGTAAAGAATCATCTTCGTTAAAATTTTTTCGCCGTTCTGAATGCCCAATCAAAACATAATCAGCAAATTCTTTAATTTGCCTTGCGTTAACCTCCCCCGTATATGCACCCGTGTCAAACGGTGACACGTCTTGCGCGCCAAGCATAAAGGGTAATTTTTGACTCTTAATAAACCACGCAAACTCTAAAAGAAGAGTGACTGGTGGACAAATAATTATTGTCTTTTCAGAAGCACTTACTTTTTTCACCTCGCCCTGATCAAGCCCCGAAATCCACTTCCTGGATTCAGCGCTTGTCATATTTGACTTCCAGTTGGCAACAAGGAAAAGCTTTTTCATACAAAAAGGCTTGATAATTGGTCAATTATACTCTATGCCAAAACCTTTTCTCAAGCAGACAAAATACATGTAGTTGTTCCCACCTCTATGCATTGTTATAATACTATATCCTCTATTATGAAACTTGATCTCTCAACGCTCAACAAAGACCAGCAAGAAGCCGTAAAAGCCACAAATGGTCCGTGTGTTATTCTTGCAGGAGCAGGATCAGGAAAAACAAAGGTCTTAATTTATAGAACTGCATATATCATTTCCCAAGGAATCCCAGCACAAAATATACTCTTAACCACGTTTACCAACAAAGCAGCAAACGAAATGAAGGAAAGAATTGCACTGCTCTTAAAAGACGCATCGCCTCTTGGGTTTATTGGCACGTTTCACTCGTTATGCGCACGAATTTTGCGAAAAGATGGGCAACATATCGGCATTCCTCCATCGTTTGTTATTTATGATGCACAAGACCAACAAGATGTCGTAAAAGATGCGATGCAAAAGCTCGGCATTTCTCCAAAAGAATACAAACCAAATTCGATTCGAGCAGCAATCTCCCAAGCAAAAAATGAGCTTCTTACTCCGCTTGACTATACTTCGCTTGCAAGAGGACATTTCCAACAAATTGCCTCAAGCGTCTATCGCCTCTACGAAAAAATTCTCCAAGAAAATAGCGCGCTTGATTTTGATGATTTGATTTTAAAAACAGTAAAACTTTTCAAAGAACACCAGACTGTTTTAGAGCGATATCAAAACAATTTTAAATACATTATGATCGATGAATACCAAGACACCAATCACGCACAGTATTTTCTAACAAAACAGTTAGCAGCCAAATGGAGAAACATTTGCATTGTTGGTGATTTTTCTCAAAGTATTTACAGCTGGCGAGGTGCCGATTTTAAAAATCTTTCCCGATTTCAAGATGATTTTAAAAACAGTAAAACGTTTTCACTTTCACAAAATTACCGCTCAACACAACACATCTTAGACGCAGCATCTTCGATTATTACCAAAAATACAACGCATCCAGTGCTCAAGCTCTGGACAGAAAATAAAAAAGGAGACGTGCCAATACTCTATGAGGCAAGAAACGAACAAGACGAAGCATTATTTATCATAAACACCATTGCGTCTTACAAACTACAAAATCAGGATGCTAAATTTGCAGATAGTGCAGTGCTATACCGGACAAACGCGCAATCACGAATTCTTGAAGAAGCCTTTTTACACAACAGTATCCCCTATACTCTTATTGGAGGAACTAGGTTTTATGAAAGAAAAGAAATCAAAGATGTGTTGTCGTATCTTCGCGTGATGCAAAACACTAAAGACAGTGTGTCTCAGAAACGCATAGAAAAATTGGGCAAAGCGCGCTTGGCAAAATTTATGACATTTCTAGAAACATTTCAAAAAGACACAACAACAATTGACATATTAGATAAGGTATTAAAAGCAACTGATTATTTATCTTTCTATAATGAAGATGACGAAGAAGACAGAGAACGCCTCGAAAATATCAAAGAACTTCGATCGGTTGCAATTGAATTTCCCAATGTCATAGAATTTTTAGAAAATGTTGCGCTTGTCGAGCAGGAATATACACCAGACCATGCATATGGAGACGAGAAAAAAGATGCAGTCACACTTATGACTCTTCATGCTGCAAAAGGATTAGAATTTTCTACGGTTTTTATGGTTGGCATGGAAGAGGGCTTATTTCCTCATAGCAGAGCGCTCATGGATAGATACGAACTTGAAGAAGAAAGACGCCTGTGTTATGTTGGCATTACAAGGGCAAAAGATATGCTTTTTTTAACATACGCGAGAAAACGACTCTACTTTGGGCAACGTTCATCTGCCAGTATGTCAAGGTTTCTTTTAGAACTCCCTGAGCATTTAATTTCTCATAGAGAAAACAACAGTCAATTATTAGAAACATCAGATTTCTTATGAGCTTTCAAACAATTACAAAAGATCAAAAAGATGTCTTTAACAGTTTTGTTTCTCATCCGCTGCAATCATTTCAATGGGGAGAATTCCGAGAAAAAACGGGCATTAGAGTGATTCGAAAAGGGTCTTTCGAAAATGAAAAACTCATCGATGCATTCCAACTAACGATCCACAAAATCCCAAAAACCCCCTGGACAATTGGATACTTACCAAAAGGAACGCTCCCAACACAAATACTCGAAGAAGAACTTTTACAAGTTGGCAAACAAGAGCGCTCTTTGTTTATGCAACTTGAACCAAATATTGTAAAAGGTCAAGCAGAAAATATAGAAAACAATTCCTTTCTACGACGCGCCATTCGTCCTCTTTTTACAAAATACACTTTTTTACTTTCTCTTACAAAATCAGAAGACGAACTCCTTGCAAAAATGCATCCAAAAACCCGCTACAACATACGCGTTGCGCAAAAACACGGCGTTGAAATTGTTGAAGATAATTCAGATAAAGCGTTCGCAGAATATCTCAGGCTCACCGAAGAAACCACCAAACGCCAGGGATTTTATGCACATACAAAAAAGTATCACACGCTTATGTGGGAAACACTTGCCAAAAAAAACGGTACGCTCATAAAAAAAGATCTTACTGCTCATCTTTTTTTGGCAAAATATAAGGGGGAAACATTAACAGCATGGATTGTCTTTGTGTTTCACGACACGCTCTATTACCCCTACGGGGCATCGAGTAGTTCACATCGCGATGCCATGGCTTCAAACCTTATGATGTGGGAGGTAATTCGTTTTGGCAAAAACTTAGGTCTTACCAATTTTGATATGTGGGGAGCACTTGGCCCAAATCCCGACAAGAATGACCCGTGGTATGGATTCCACCGGTTTAAAGAAGGTTATGGGCCAACACTTACCGAATTTATGGGAAGTTTTGATTTAGTAGTACAACCATTACTCTACAAAGGATACAGTGTCGCAGATTTTGCCAGATGGTCGCTTCTTCGATTAAAAACAAAACTTAGCTAACAGCTAATCGCTATTGCTTTTCTACTTGAGAAAGCCCCTGCTGTGCTTGCCCATTTGAAGGGTCTATTTGCAGAGCTTTTGTAAACGATTCCTTCGCTTTGTCTTTCTTTCCCATTTTTAAATAGACAACTCCAAGAGCAACCTGGAGATTTGAGTCTGTTGGGTTAAGCGCTACTGCTTTTTGCATATTTGCATACGCACTAGCAATATCTCCTTTTGCAAAATAAATTGCGGCCAAGTTTTGATAGGACTGCCAGATGTTTGGATTAAACTCAAGTGCTTTTTTATAATCTGCAATTGCATTGTCATACTGGCCTATTTGTTGATACGTATTTGCAAGATTATGATACGCATCGGCATAATTTGGCTTAATTTCTATTGCCCTCTTAAATTCAGAAATGGCCCGCGGTATATCCCCATGACGTCCATATAAATCACCAAGATTATTGTGATTTTGTGCACTTGATGGCGATGCTTTTGCAGTTGCAAGCCATAATGTGTCCTCGCTTCTCCAATCGACATTGCGAATAATACTTCTCACAAGAAGTGCAATCACGAGAAAAACAAAAAGAATATGTACCGTTGTTTTTACTGCTTTCCTGTCGGCGATTTTCTTAATGCCATAACCAATTATGGCAAACACGCCAACGGTGGAAAGATACACATATCGCTCTGCAACCACCCAAGAAATACTAAATGGCGCAAGTGTTGGAAAAAGCGGCACAAAGAAAAAAGACATCCAAAAAAACAGAGTGCGGTTTTTTATCATTGTGTAGATATAAAAAATTCCTATGCCAATAAGGAGCAACAAGCGAGCAATATACTCCATCTGCGTAAAAGTAAGTTCAGAATGATAGATAGTAAGATCTTTTGGCCAAAGAATCAAAAGTATATATGAAGTTACTGCAACAGGAATTTGCAAAAAAGGATTTTGAGCCACTGCATCCCCCGATGTCTCAAGTTGCAGTGATGCAACGCGCGAACTTAATCTGGATAAATAAATCAAAGCAAAAAAGATACTTACTGTAGCAAACGGCACGATTTTTTTCCAATGCAATTTAAGTGAATCAAAACAAAATTCGTAGGCAAAGAAAAGTAAAAACAACACAACGGCTTTTTCCGAAGAAACTAAAGATAAAAAATACGAAACAAGAGAAAAGTAATAAAACCGCTTACTGCCTTTTGAAAATATATACAACACGAGCGAAAGCAGGAAAAAAAAGCTGTACTGACCATAAATTCCACCAGAAATCCATGTTACTGCTTCGATAAGAATTGGGTGGACTGCAAAAAGACAAGCTGTAAAGATTGCGACAGATTGTTTGGCAATTTTATACACAAGAATATACACCAAGAATGCAGAACCCATGTGGAGCAATACGTCAAAAACATGGAATAAGAACGGATTCATTCCGCCAATGCTGTAAAACAAAAAATAGAGACTTGGCCGCAAGAAAGCGATTGGCTGGGCAAAGACATAATCAATGTGCGGGGCGTTAATAACAATACCTCTGTCGTCCGAAACAAACGCATTTGTCAGTGAATCAACATACGAAATCAAAACAAGCGCAAAAAGAATAAAAAATATCAATTTTTGTTTTTTGAGCCAATACATACTCAGAGAAAACCCTTCTGTTGCAGCAGCTTGCTCATGACTTTCTGGTGAATCATGTTGTTTTGTTTCTATATACAATTGGACAGTCGATTCCGAAACACCAAGCATTTTGGCAATTGTTTGAATAGAACTTGAATGGATATGTTTTTTTATGTATTTTTTTTGCGAGTTGTTTAACTGCATATTTATATCGTATATAATCGCAAATTATTTTTTTTATCAAACTTCACTAGTGGTAATTCCATTTCATAACGAAAACTCACAATTCGAGTGCCGGGTTTTAATTCTTTTTGCAATTTTGGTTTTAATCGTTGTAGCGCTTTTGGTACAAGATACACAAAAACAACAGAAGCATTAGAAACATCGATATCAAAAAAGTTTTTATTGCTAATTGCGATTACATTTGATAATCCGGAAAAGCTCACTCTCATTTTTGCAATAAAAGCACGCAATGGATCAATTTCTACCCCAAAACCTCTTGCATTATATTTTGTCGCTGCAACCAAAAGCATTGTGGCATCACCACAGCCAAGTTCGTAAAGAGTGTCTTTTTTTCCAATGTTTGCCAGCCTACAAACTGCATCTGCAATTACTGCATTTGTTCGCCACCACGGAGCCCATGGACTATCCGGTGGCCAAACCATAGACAAAATACCAAGAAGCACAATGATGATTAACAAAAGTATCAAATTGAACAGTAAAAAAGTCATGAGTTTAAAATTGAAAAAACACTTTTCCCACAATATCTTTTTTTGTTATTGATCCAAAATGTCTACTATCGGTACTTTCTTTTTTATTATCGCCAACAATAAAAAACTTTGCAGTATCAACCAATTCTATCCGTTTGATTATATACTGTTTTTTAAAAATTGTTGGATTCCTCGCAATAATAATATCACCTGGTTTTGGATCGTGAAACATATAAAAAATGTTACTGGCAAGCACTATATCTCCACCCTTAAACTTCGGCTGCATACTTTGCCCTTGCACAGAAAATTTTACAATCGGAGAAACGGAAACGAAGATATCAAGAAGTTTTTGCCACACTACTTTGCAGCTTTTGATTTTTGAAACATCGAAGCAATATCATCAACAGCTACAACCAATTGTTTTGCAGCATCCATATTTACCTCCTGTTTGTTTTTGGAGCACAGTTTTGCTGCTTTCCAAAATGTTTCATGAAGCGTTGGGAATGCAGTTAGATGCTCTGGTTTAAAATAGTCTGTCCAGAGAATAAGAAGTTCTTCTTTGCATTTTCTTGCATGCTCTTCTTTTGTCCACACCATTCGAATAAATGAATTCCTGTCTGCAATTGAGGGATTCTCTTTTGGTAAAGCCTCCATTTTCTCAACCATCTTCAAAACAGTTGCGGCTGCTACCTGCGCTGCTTTTGGATCATAAATACCACAGGGGACATCGCAGTGTGCATAAACCGTTTGCTCTGGAAGTAATTTTGCAAGTGCAATTAAGAAACGTTTCATCAATACCCATACTAATAAAATCAAGGACCAAAGTCAAGACATCGAAAGAGATTTAAAACAAAAAGTGGATTTATAGAAATCGAGGTGCTAAAATAACACATATTCCGTGGTAGCTCAATGGTAGAGCAGGTCGCTGTAGCACTTTAATATAAATCTTTGATCGGAGCATACTGCAGCTCTCCGAAGTAATTCGGGGTGAAAAATGGGGTGAATTCAGGGAAGCCTTAAATGGTAATCCTGAGCCAAACCTAACGAATGACACAGAAGTAGTTAGGAAGGTGCAGAGACTAAGAGTGAGGAGTCAACCAATAAGCTCTAAAGCGCCCCACACCCTTGCAAAAGGGTGATGATATAGTCCACGCCTCAATGAAAATTGAGGATTAAGTGTAACGACAAGGTTCTAGGTTCGAGTCCTAGCCGCGGAGCTGAATAGGACATGAG
>CAZKLH010000017.1:0-12796 GCA_964553595.1 uncultured Gammaproteobacteria bacterium
GCTATATCTTCCCAATTCCCGCAAGATATCTTTTACTACATAAATTTTTGCGTCTAATTCTGGATCTGATGCATCGATCACCAAAAGTAAGACATCTGCAAAAAGAGACTCCATAAGCGTTGATTTAAAAGCATTTATTAATCGAGGTGGCAAATTGCGGATAAATCCAATTGTATCTGTTACCAACACTTCTGTTTGTAGTTGCGACATATACATTTTTCCAACTGTACTATCGAGCGTTGCAAACAACACATTTTCGACCAATGTATGCTTTCCAGTTAAAAGATTAAACAGTGAACTTTTTCCAGCATTTGTGTAACCAACAATAGAAACCGTTTTTAGTCCTGATTTTTTTCGCCGTTCAAGTTGCATTTGTCTGTCTTTACTTACTTTTTCCAGTTGATCAGTAATTTTTTTCATCTCGTTTCTCCAGTGGCGCTTCATAAGCTCTGTATTTGTTTCCCCGACTCCAGACGTGCCGATTCCTCCACCCTGCCGAGACAATACAAATCCCATACCATAAATTCTTGGTCCCATATACCGCATACGGGCAAGTTCTATTTGCAATTTTGCCTCTGTTGTTGTGGCGTGCTTGTCGAATATATGCAGAATTAAATCAACTCTATCCCATACGTCTATGTGTGGATTTGCTACTTGCAAAGCAGTTTTAAGAGCGTGCACTTGGCGTGGCTTTGCCATAGCATTTAAAACAACCACATCTACTTTTTTCTCTTTTACTTTTTCTAAAACCTCTTGTACTTTTCCTTTTCCAATAAACGTCGCGTTATCAGGATTTTCCCGTTTTTGTATAATCCGGTCAACAA
This sequence comes from uncultured Gammaproteobacteria bacterium, assembly GCA_964553595.1. GTDB lineage: Bacteria > Patescibacteriota > Microgenomatia > Levybacterales > UBA12049 > CAZKLH01. The sequence goes on from CAZKLH010000017.1 coordinate 825, forward strand.
TCTTCCCTCCCCACGTTGTAATAAGCGATTCTAGCTCTTCGCCTGTATGCAGAGATTTTTCTTTGTTGGACTCTGGATTAATAATATGAATTGGCAAAAAACGAATGGTTGGATGAATATCTATCATAAGTTGCTCTAGTATACCCTATTTATAAACCTGAAGTGTTTTATATTCGGAGAAAATTCCTGCAAGGAAGAATTTTTAATGAAAATTTAATGGCTAGGATTTATTGAATTATAGGTAACTTCACTGAGTTGCGTAACTCCAGTAAGAGGAGGGGCTGAGAATTTTTGGAATATATCGGTGCACATACCATGAGGATCTCCTTCTATCGAGCAATCTCGATACCACGTGTTACCAGACGTATCAACAGCTTGCATCATCACATATTGCTTGTTATTAACAATATGATTGTAGGATGCGATATGGCTCCATGTTGTTCCTCCTGGGAGGCCTGCAACGCCACTCGCGATATGTGTCGAGTTAACAAATGGCCTACTGCTACAGTCAAGAGAACCATCTGCATGAAAATTACAGTCAGAAGTTCTTTCTTGGAATGTTATATTGTCTTTGAGAAGAATAATTTGTTTTAAATACGTAGTACCGTTGTAGGTATACGCATACTCAGAGATATTTTTATTATTTGTCCCAGTCCACGACACCGCGTTTATTGTCCAAGGAGTATTACATGCAGTAAAGTTAATACCATTGGTTGAGTCAACAGGACATTGTCTTGCCCAGACGACACCAGAGTCTTGAACTAATTGTTGATAAATCCATGGTTGCCCATTCTGCTGATAAGCAAATTGACCTAAAGAAACATACGTTGCGTTACTTGGAAGTTTTGGATCTTTTTTTAAATTGTATGAAGTCCACGTTGAAGAAGAAATAGAATGAACGCCGTTTAATCCTGACGTTGTTGTATCAAGCGAATATTGCCTCGTTTGTGTTGAAACACCATCAGAGAGAAGTTCCCATTGAGAAAGATAGGTGTTAAGATTTTTATTTGTTGTTGGAGGCGTTGGGGAACTTCCACCAGGTGTTGGCATTGGAGTAGATGTTGGCGAAACTCCAGGAGGAAGAGTTGGCGACAAAGTTGGAGAAGAAATCGAACCAATGGTATATGGCAACGTTGGAGTATCGACACTAAGAGGAACACTTGAAACTGGCGCTATTACCATGGCCGAAGTTACACGAAATGATCCTGATTTCCCAGCTGTTCCCCCAACCATATCGATTGTTGCAATCTGCACAGCCCCTGTAATAGTTGTTAACGGAGGAACTGTTGTATCCACTGCAGCAAAATGAGCATTCACCGTATCTTGATACAATACCGTATTAAATTTTGTTACATATGTGCCGGGAGCCAAATCAACATGCGAAAAAGAGTCATCAGCAGGATAACTAAATATAATATCAAATCCATTGATGTAGTTACTGTTTGTATTAATATATATACCAACTTTCTTCTCCTCGCCAGGCGCTAGGCTTAGCGCTGTTATTGGAGCCTCTGTTGCTGGATCTGCAAAATAGATATTTGTTTGAGTTGCAGAAGCATGCTGTCGCAACTCTTGTTGTCTTAGCGATAAATATACGGTAAGCGGCAACACAACTGCAATAATCACCAATGTCAGTATTGTTGCCCATTTTCGCTTAAAAAGGCGCTTTGTGAAAAAGGGCTTCTTGAAAATACTCTGTGTTTTTTCTTCAGATTCTAATTGCATACATGTACTCCAGTTGCAAGTGCATAATACGAAATTGCAAAATCAGCAAGATCTACTTTTCCATCATTATTTAAATCAGGAGAATAAGTCGGGTCAGAAGGCGTACCACTGTTTAAGTATGCTTGTTGCCAGGCAGTCAAATCCCCTTGACTCACACAGCCATCCTTATTAACATCACCAACAATTGCAGGAGGAGATGTTGGTGTTGCCGCAATAGATGAAAATCCACTCACCCCAATTGGCGTACCAAGCCCTGTTGGTCCGTCGTATCCGATACCCGCTCTACAAATACTCGTTGAGCAATTACCATTACTCCCGTTCACGACATCATTAAAATAACTGTGACTTTTTCCGTAATTTTTATAGACAACATCTGCGACTTGCGTATTTACTGGTACGCCACCGGCAAGAGCCATAACACCTGCAATAAGAGGCGAAGAAAAACTTGTTCCTCCAACTGCATAAAAATTGCCCCCATACTGTAGATCAGTAACGTAGATTATTATTCCTGTATTTGGATCTGCATCTGCAGATATGTCTGCGACTGCTTTAAAAGAATGACACCCGATACTACTCCAGTTTGGAATCGCTACTTGCTCTGCAATTGCATTTTCAGATTGACTGCAACCGCTTCCTCCCCCTTCAGTGCCAGTTGAGCTGTCATACCACACAGCTTCGTTATTATAGGTACCATCTGTATTTACTGTTAAAGTTGTTCCACCAACACTTAACACATATGGACTTGAGGCAGGATATTCAGTTCCACCCTGATAAGCAGAGTCGCCCGATGAGGCAATAACTGCAATTCCTGGATGATTGAAATGTAGATCGGATTGTGGCTCAGATCCATCCTCGCCCACGCCGTAACTGTTAGATATTTCTGTTGCTCCCATTCTTACTGCTGTATCAACAGCAGAATAAATATCAGACAGATAACTTGATTTTGCCTCAACCAGTAGAATTTTACATGTTTGGCAAATTGCATGCGCTGTTTGCACATCAAGCGAAATTTCATAAATCCACCCAGGATCGGCAGGCGGATAATTTGTTCCACCATTCTGATCAACTACCTGTAGGCATCCATTTGCTTTCGTACAACTGGGAAGACCAAATGTGCCATCAAAATTTGCAAGGTCACTTTCTACGGTTGGATCACCATACGCATCAACAATAGCAATTGTTTGCGAACCAAAACTTGCTGGCTGGGGACAATTTGCTTGTAAGTGTCCTCCGGGAGTACAAGGCAATTGATAGGCAATATGAAAAACATCAGGTGTATACGGACCACCAAGCGCATCGAGTGCATCAAGGGAAGTTGCTTTTATTGCATAGGGTTTTATGCCATCATTTTCTGTTGCTATTTGCGCTAAGCACCTCACTGCTCTTTTCGTGCCACTCTGCAAACTGCATGCTGATTTAAACTTTCTTTTTTGAAGTACTCGCACTCTTTTTGCTATCCGTGAAATTAACGGTGGGTTTTGTAACTGATTCATATTAATTCGCGAGATTGCATTCGATGTTTTATTTGCCACCCACACTTGCGAATAATCAACAACTACCATACTCCCCGGCTCATTTAAACCTATATCGGTTATCGCAGACCCAATTAATTTCCCATTTAAATCAAATCGATAAATTGCATTTTTTACCAAATCAGTAACCCACACCTGATTGCTAATAACTCGCAAAAAAGAAGGAGATGTCAGCGATGTTGTAACCACTGGTGCTGCTCTCCCATCCAATGTAAATCGATAGATATTTGGATCGTTAGCTTTCATGGTCCACACAGTATCTTTTACAACATCCATAGTGACTATATTTGTAATGGGTAACGTAATTATCCCTGCCCCTGAACCATCGGTATTAAATTTGGAAATTGTTCCATCTGTATAATTTGGCACAAAAACTGATGAACCCGACACGATAATATCTTGTGGACTATTGAGGCCATTTCCTGTTATTGCACCAATATACGTTCCATCAATTTGAAGTCGGAAAATCGCATTATTGCTTGTACCTACTATCCAAATCTCACTCCCAACCAAAGTAATCGCTTGAATACCTTTAAGCTTTACTGGAAAAATTGGAGATAAAACAGGCTTGCCTTTGCTGGTGAAAAAAGAAATGCTGTTATTTGTTTTATTTGTTACCCAAATGGTGTTGTTAACAACAGCGAGTCCAACCGGTCCATTTAGTCCATTACCAGAGAGGTTTGGCAAATCGGCCTGTACTTTTGCTACCCGAAATAACAAAAATGCGGAAATAATAATACAAAGACAAACCAAACTTACTGCCACACGCAGCGCCTTATTTTTATATGAGGATCGAAATAAACTCATTCTCTTGTCATACTAATGATACTCACAGAAAAATCGTAATGTCAAATAACAATATTGTTTCCGCAAAGAATCAAGAAAATACCATAGCGCAGTCTCTGAGGAGTTTTACTAGATGTTGCGATAGACAACTAATGATGCATATAATAAAAGCGGTGAAAAAATATAGTGTTTCTGCTGATATCATCAGAATAATTTCTGCCTTTTTTGTTGTTTTCCTTCATTCCACAGATAAATTTATTCTCTGGGCACCTTTTAAAGGAGGCACAACCTGGGAAATAATATATTACCTCAACACTCTTTCACGAGTTGCTGTGCCATTGTTTGTTATGTTAAGCGGATACCTTATTATCAAAAAAGACAAAACCCAAAACCTGAAAGCATTTTACAAAAAGAGATTTTTGAGAATTCTTCCTTTATTTTTCATATGGTTTTGCATCTACGCCGTCTGGCTCTCACTTCGAAACCACACTCAAATAACCTTACAGGGCATGCTGCAATCACTCTGGTTTGGCAATGTTTGGGAATTATATTTTTTGCTTCTCATTCTTGAAATGTATTTACTTGCACCATTTTTTTCGAATTTTATCGAAAAAAACAATAGAAAAAAACAAACACTACTCCTTGTCTTGCTCACCGTTGTAAGCGTCGCCTGTTCTATACTGGCAAATCTACCAGGATTCCGAATTGATATTACTCGATACTCTATAACTACATTCATCCCATTCGTCGTGTTTTTCTATGCTGGAGCATATTACCGAGATGTGCCTATTCATAGAATAACGGCTATTATTTTAGGATTTGTGTACCTTGCAACAAGTCTTGCTACGAATCTTATTGCAAGGGGAAATATGTCAGCATATGCTGTTTTTGATTATAACCCAACCATTATTATTACAAGCATCTGTCTGTTCCTCTCGCTCAAAGATCTACAAAGCATTATTGGGAAAAAGTTGTTTTCCAGCATGCGGATAACGTACATTTCTATTCTCTCTTCTGCAATGTTTGGCGTCTATTTGCTCCATCCACTTATTTTAGATTTTATTGAATTACATTTACATTTACTTCCTTGGGAGCTTCACAGTCCCCTGCTCTTTTATGCACTACTTCCAGCAGTTTTAACATTTATTGTTACGCTTACTATTATTGTAAAAACAAGAAAACTGCCGTATCTAAAATATCTTTTTGGATATAGATAATTGCTACTTAATCTTTCTGGAGGATTATATTCTAACGAAGATTTTACTTGCCTATATATTCTCTTATTGCTTCCATCGCAGAAGAATAGGAATCAACATATCCATCCACACGATAATGAAACCGCTCTGTTTCTATCTCTGCACCTGCCAACCATAATCTTGGTGCTCTCTTGGAACCGAACATCACATTATCCTCACTAATTGCACCTATACTTGGAATAACTCCCATATCTATGGTAGATAACACTGCTTCTTCAAAAACGTCGTATTCTTTTTGGGAAAAAGGATGTTGATCCCCAATGTTATCAAGAGAAATACCATTCTCCCATCGAACTGCCAAACCTAAAAGCTCATCGTCTTCACCTACTAATGAATAGAGATATTCAGGTACATAAATTCCTAATGGAGTTCTTTGCAACAACTTATTTACTCCAATTTCTTGTCTCACGCGATAAGACACTGGCACCACCCAATCTCTTGCATCTTTGAATATTTTTGCTGCAACGATATTTTCCCCATCAGTCATTTTAAAAATATATTTATCAAGACTTTCAAATGGTTGAAAATCAGGCACCACTACCAATGGCTTTCTAGGAGAACGTATTCCCTCTATTAGGTTTCGCATCGGAGAATTATAGTATTAATAGTAGGAAAATTCAAATGATGGATCCTTGTAGGATTAACTATGGAGGAATTTTTATGCAAGGATTTTATAAAGTTTTCCTGCTAATGCACCACCAATAAATGGGCCAAAAAGATAAAGAAGAAGACTTGTTCCATGACTTGTTACATGAATAATATCAAAAAGAAGCGGGCCTATTCCAATAGCAGGATTAAATGCACCCCCAGAAATAGTACCTCCAGCAAATGCAGCAGCACCTACCGTAAACCCTATTGCGATACCGAAATAATTGTTTCCTTTTGTTTTGTCAGTCGCTGCAACATGCAAAACAACACTTGCTAATAAAAAGGTGAACAATAGTTCTATTAAAAATGCTGAAACAAAACTACTATTTTCCCCCATTTGCGGAATAAAACGATCTCCTTTGATAAGAAAATATATGCATGACGAAAGAATTGCTGCGGCAAATTGAGTGAATATATAAAGTTTTGCATCAGAAGCAGTAATTTTTTTGTTTATAAGCAATGCTAATGTTACTGCCGGATTATAATGTGCACCTGAAATATACCCTCCCATATACACAAGCGCTGTTAGACCAATTCCTATTGCGAGTGGATTTCCTGTTAATGCAACGATTAAAAGAAGAAAGAATGTTCCAATAAATTCAGCAACAAGTTTCTTTGCCATATATGTAGATTATATGGATTATCGAAAGAAAGTAAAGAGCATCCCTCTTTCGATCTGCTTCGAAAAATAATTTGTTTTATACGAAAACCCGCCTGATGATTTTCACCAACAAGCGGGTTTTTTATGAACTACTTAGTTGGGTGAAAATCATTGCTCGTTACGCAATAGGTTGCACCAGGAACTAAATAGGTTCCCCAGCCAGGATAGTTAGGATCTCCAACATTTGGCTGATGGACAAGTGTCGTTTTCAAAGGACACGTTCCGTCTTTGGATATCTTCCAAAGATCATGATCTCCATGCAACGCATCACCGGTACATGGTTGCGTACCATAGGACCATTCTTGAAAATTGCCACTATTACCATTTTGCTTCACAATATCAATCCCAACATGATTGCAACCAGGTTCCGATGGAATCCCATGTGTCGTCGTCGGATCAAGATATGCTGCAACCACTTGCGGATTATTATCAGCTGCTTTGTATGGCGCTGCGAGAGCTAGCCCAGCTGACATTGCAAACGAGACAAGCGCTATTAAAGAAGCAACAAATATATTTCGCATTTTTACTCACCTCCTTTTAAAACTCCACCACATATTAAATATTTTTAAGAGGTGATATTGCGTGAAAAAAATGTAAGGAACAAATAAGAATTTATAATCCGTCTGGGATTTTTAACAATGTCCTGTAGGAATCGTGATGGTAATATTCATAAAATGAAACGCTGAAAGAATAGAAGCAAGTTGCGATTTTGCATTTGTCGAAGCGGTCGTCAATATACCTTCGGTACACGCAGCATTTTGAATTGATTTTTGTGCAGTTGCTAGCGCATCTGATTCTAAATTATTATTTGAAGGAACAAGCAAGCCCTGCTGACGATCATATACTTTTGTCTTTGAATTATCAATTCGTGTAACTAATATCTCAGGCGCAGGTAACTTAAGCGTTATGCTTGAATCATGAATTACTACATCGTTCTTTGAAAAGTTGGATAAATCAAATCCTCCAATTACTTCTCCATGAGCGATTAACAGAATTCTATTGCCAAAAAGAAATTGCTGAAACATATTTCCGTTGGCACCTGAGTCAATTACTTTTTCAACAGTAAAAGAAGACGTTTCCCACCGATTTAGCGCCCGCATTTCTTTTACCACAGCGGTTGTATCTTGACTATTAGGCGTAAAATGCCTTGCTAATAAGAACCCTATTAGTATTGAAACAGTCAAAAAAATAATAACTACAATAAATTTTAACTTGTTCATGCAGCATCGATTATAGCAAAAATTCTTATATCGCACATATTAGGCGAACCACTATGTAGGAACTTTTTATTCTATGAATTTGGACTAACTAAAAAATTATACTACTGATCCCGTTTTGACTTCTCCTGCTCGTTTGTATGAAGCAAAAATGACACCACTTGGGGAAATTTTAGATTCAACGAGTTTGAAGGAGGCAGGTATTGTCCCTTTATCAAACAACCGTTTTCCGCTGCCAAGAATAACAGGAAATATTTTAAGCCAAAATTCATCTACCAAATTATGCTCAATTAATGTCTGAGCAAGATTACCGCTTCCGTACACCTGTAGGGCTGGGCCATCTGAGTTCTTTAATTTTTTTAATTCGTTAGTATCTTTTACTATTACAGTATTTTCCCACTTTGATTTTTTTAAGGTTTTTGAGACCACGTATTTTGTAATTTTGTTTACTTGGGGCCACGTTTCTGTATGCTTGGGCCAATATCCCGCAAAGATGTCATAGGTTTTGTGTCCAAGAAGAAGATCGTATTCTCCTTTCATCTGCTTACCCATTTCTTTCCCCGATACTTCATCAAAGTAGGGAGCTGTCCACCCACCAAATTTGAAGTTACCACTTGTATCTTCAGTAGGTCCACCTGGAGCTTGCATCACCCCATCAAGAGTAAGAAATTCGAGAACAATAATTTTTCTCATTTCCAACATTTTACCATATCATGATAAGAATTTAAACTGCAATTTGTAAGAAATGAGTAATTTTGAGACTAAAACTCTATTCCTGCGGGCATTGGACGACGTTAGAGCATCTTTTATGACTAGTTGAAACTTAGATTTAAGAAGAGTTCGACATAAAGAAAAACTAATAATTTACAAGACTATTGAGGAAACACAGCATAAACTTTTTGCCCTTCTCCTTGAACAACTGCTCGTAGGCAATCTCCATCTTGATACGCTGTTTTTGCTTTATTTATAAACTGCGTATCAGAACTAATATTAAGCCCAAACTTTGGATTGAGTGAATTTAATACTATTGTCCATTTTCCATCAGGTGTAGTGCTCACCAACTCACCACTTGCAGCATAGAGAAGTTCAGGAAAATTGTTTCCTACAACTTCAATTTGCTTCACATATGATGGTGGCAGATACAATATCCATCCTTGCTCAATAAAAGGACTCTGGATTGACAAACCGGGATATGCATCTTTGTTTATGTATACAATATCCCCAACTCTAGAACTACTACCCAACTTTTTCTGAGCAATTAATAATAAAGTGTCTCCTGGTTGAACGATATATTTTATATATAAGTTATCCTTATTTTGACTTGTTCCATACATAGCACATTTTGTAAGGTTCACTGAATTATTACTTTCTTGTATGCTTTTTTGAGGCGTACTTGCTGAGGTCAGTCGATATATACTCATCTCTTTATAAAGCAAGATAAAAATTACAATTACCATTGCTATAACTAAGAAAAGGATAACAAGGTGCATACTAGAGTTATTTGTGGATATTTTCTTTTTTCGAGCAATTTTCACTTTAATTAACTATGTCATCTATTCACTCGTAATGTCAATAGTTAGGGTCACTCTGAGATTTTTAAAACAGCTAGCATTGGTCAAAGATCCCTGTGGGGATTGACTCTGCGGGAAATTTTTATAATCCATTTACTGCAAATATTTTGCCAATTGAATAGGTCGCTACCATTGCCAAAGCACCACCAACAACAACACGCAACGTTGCTTTCAGGACATTTGCACCACTTATCTTTGCACTCAACACGCCTGTTAAAAGCAAGGCTACAAGTACAGAAACAAATGTAACAGGAATTCGCAATGGCTCTGGAGGAAGAAGAATTGCAATAAGTGGGATCAAAGCTCCAATAAAAAAAGAAGTGGCAGAAGCAAATGTTGCATGCCATGGATCAGTTAAGTTATTTGGATCAATTCCTAACTCTGCATCAAAATGTGCGGCAGCAGCGTCTTTTACACTTAATTCTTTTGCCACATTCATTGCAGTTTCTTTACTTAGACCTTTCTTCTCATAAATACATGCAAGTTCTAGCAATTCAGCTTTTGGATAATTTTTTAATTCATATTTTTCTTTTTCTAGTAGTACTTTCTCTGTGTCTCGTGAGCTACTTACGGAAATATATTCTCCTGCTGCCATAGATATTGCTCCCGAAATAATACCTGCAAAACCTGCCGCAACAATAACGCCTTGATGACTTGTTGCGCCAGCAACTCCAACAACAAGTCCTGCAATTGAAACAATCCCATCATTTGCCCCCAAAACCGCTGCTCGTAACCAATTCAATTTCGCAGTATGATTTACTTCATGCGAGTCTTCTTTGCTGTGGCGATTTATTTTTTCAGATGCCATATTCTTCTTTAGACATATTTATTATAGCAGAAGAAAATAGACGATCTAGTTTGATAACAAAAGTCTAAGGCTAAAATTACATTCCTTGGCCCTGATGAACTCAGGACATCGGGCTCACAAGATCTCTGCTGACGCATCGAGACGAGACAAGCAAGTTGGGTACTCACAGATTTTCTGAAAAATCTGTATCTCAAAACTGTCTATCCTTCGCTCTGATGAGCTCAGGATCTCGCAAATAAAATTATTTGCTCGAGCTGCCGAGCCTGGATTCGAACCAGAATAAACGGATCCAAAGTCCGTTGTCCTACCGTTAGACGACTCGGCAATGCTTTCTCACTATACCAAATTAGCCTCTCCTATTCAAGAAAACAAGAAATCGAAGATATTTGCAGAAGAAAATTTTATATACCGTTAAAAGAGGATGCGTCGATAGATGATTCCAAATCGTTGAGCTCTTTTTCTACTTCTTTCATATCTGGGTCATTTGCAGAAACTGTTCCATTATCGAGCGAGGGTGTTACGGTTTGAATGTTTTGGGTTTCAGGTGTTTGCATTTTTACGTAGGAGCGTCTCAGGACAACCGCCATAAGACAAGCAAAAGCAACGATTGCAATAACAATAATAATTTTTGTGTTCACAGTAGTACTTTACTTCCTTTCCCTGCAGTTGTCAAGCGCAGTTCGGTTCGTGTTCGTACTTGACAGTTAACTTCACCCTGGTTTACGCTGTAAGATGATGGAAGAAAAATTTATTAAAGACATCACTGCTGCCCCTGCAGTAGTGCTTGACGCAACAGTTGACACTTCGAGACAAATCTTTGAGTCAGTAACTCACCAAAAACACATAAGAAAAGCAAGTGATTTTTGGAAAATGTTAGGTCCTGGACTAACAACTGGTGCTGCGGATGATGATCCGTCTGGAATTACCACATACTCACAAGCTGGAGCAGGATATGGTTTTCAACTACTCTGGCTCTCGTTGTTTACTTTTCCCTTTATGGCAATAGTCCAGGAAATGTGTGCACGCATTGGACTAGTAACAGGCCGCGGACTTGCCGGCGCAATTAGACTTCATTTTCCAAGATCAATTCTTTATACCTGCACTGTTTTGATTTTTTTTGCAAATACGCTCAATCTTGGCGCTGATCTTGGCGCAATGGCAAAAGCATCCCAATTACTGCTTCCTCAATACAGTTTTGTATTTTTCATTGTTGTTTTTACTGTGTTATCCTTACTTTTACAAATCTATAGCACCTACGAAAAATATGCAAAATATCTCAAATTACTTGCACTTGTTTTGGTTTCGTATATCTTTTCTTCTTTTGTCGTTCATCTTGATTGGGGGCAGGCATTGTGGCATACATTCGTTCCAATAATAACATTTTCAAAAGATCAAATTTTTCTCATAACTGCAATCTTGGGAACAACAATTTCTCCCTATCTTTTTTTCTGGCAAACATCGCAAGAAGTCGAAGAAGAAATTTTAAAAGGCAGAACCACAGTAAAACTTCGCCAAGGAACAGAAACAACAGACGATGAAATAAAAAATATGCAAACAGATGTCTGGTCTGGAATGTTTTTATCAAACATCGTCATGTTTTTTATTATTTCAGCTTGCGCGGCAACTCTATATATGCATGGCATAACCACCATTAAAACTGCTGCTGACGCGGCGGCTGCTTTGCGACCACTTGCAGGAGAACAGGCATTCTTACTTTTCGCGCTTGGCATTATTGGAACAGGACTTCTAGCAGTTCCTATTCTTGCAG